>CAYUWD010000048.1:0-23557 GCA_964448235.1 uncultured Bacteroidales bacterium
AAGGTGAATTGCAAATTCAATAAAAATTGATAATTTTGTAACATGTTGACAGGCTTTATACATATCAGGTTCTTAGACATACTAGATATATTTTTGGTAGCATTTTTACTTTACCAACTTTACTCTTTAATTAAAGGGACAGCTGCCATGCGTATATTTGCTGGTATATTTCTAATTTATTTAATCTGGTTATTGGTTAAAGCCATGAAAATGGAACTTATTGGAACAATAATGGGACAAGTAATAGGTGTTGGTATGATTGCTCTCATTGTCGTGTTCCAACAAGAAATAAGACAATTTCTATTAATGTTGGGGAATAGATATATTAAAGGTGGAACATTTAAATTATTAAGAAACTCAAGATTTCAATCTGGTTATAGCACAATAAATATTAGCAAAATAACACAAGCATCAATACAATTATCAAAAACAAAAACTGGAGCTTTGATGGTAATCTCAAGAGATGCTTCTTTAAGAACGTTTGCAGAAACAGGAGAAATTATTAACGCCGAAATAAACACTCAACTAATTAAATCTATTTTCTTCAAAGACTCAGCATTACATGATGGTGCTGTATTATTTTCAAACAACAAGATTATAGCTGCCAAATGTATTCTGCCTGTCTCTACAAATCCCAATTTACCTAAAGATTATGGATTAAGACATCGCTCTGGTTTAGGAATGACAGAGGTTACAGATACGATTGTCATAATTGTATCAGAACAAACCGGAAATATTGCAGTTGCAAGACATGGTAGAATCTATACAATTACTCAAGAAGAAAGATTGCAAAAGATTATTACAAGTTTTTTAAATAAAACTGAAGAATAAATTTTATAACCCATAAAACAAAAAAAGACAAAAAACCGATATCTCTGTAAATCATAATAAAACAAAAACGAAGTTATGTAATATAACTTCGTTTTTTTTATTTTTCATATAAGCACTAATTATCTATCACAAAGCCTTTGATATGAGCAAACTCAAGGATTGAATTTTCTATTGCTTTGCCAAAATCATCATCGGTATTTTCGTCTTTCATTTTTTGGTCAATATATTCTTGTCTTTTTTTCGACAGTACTGAAATTTCTTTATTAATATCAGCTCTTTCCTTTGCCTTTTTATCTACTTCTTTCTGCAATTCACTTTTACTCATAGTCTGATATTCTTCCGGCAAAGTTTCATTATTTTCATGCAGAAAAATTTATCTCTACTTTCATTATCTACTTTGTTAATATAATCAGGATCTTCGTTTACTCTATCTACTAAATCCCAAGCATAGTTGTTGTATACTGCTTTTGATTTGGAAACTGCTCTGTTCACTGAGTTTTCGTTTGAGATACTTTGAGCGTTATTATCCTGAGTAGTTTGATTGTCGTAGTTATATTCACCCTCATCGCCATAATAAATATATGTTTTATTAAGTAAAATATTATACTCACTTATTGCATCGTCGTAAGGCGTAGCGATATAAGCTATCTGTGCGTCGGAATTAATACAAAAATATTTACCCTCTCCTCTTTCAGCAGCATCTTTCCACATGCCTGACACACCTTCGTGGTAGTCGCCACAATGAATTGTATTAACGTAAATGTTTTTCTTTAATGCTTCGCTGACTGATTCTTTGTAATTAACCGTTCCCTGGGTAAACTCCTCATTACCTGCAATATAAATCAATTTCATATCACTTTTACCATCACCCCAATCGAGGTTTTCTACAGCATCGCTTATTACAGAACCACAATATTCAGAACCTCCGTTTGTTGTTATCGAAAACAATTTTTCGGAAATAAGATCGAGATTATTAGTAAACTGTGTTACTTGCCGTATATAATCTTCAGAAGCAGGAAGTCCATCGTTACCATACATATATAGTGCAATTTCAATTTCCGGAGTATTTCCATCGAACTTCAAACTTGTCATTGTATTTACAATATCCCATAATCGTGATTTAGCCTGATTTATTAATCCATCCATACTATTAGATGCGTCTAAAAGTATTGCCACTTGAACTTTTGCTGTTTTTTGAGGCAAATTTGATTCACGATTTGGCCTTGCAATAGTATTATATGAAGTCCCAAAAAATAATACTGCAACAAAAAAAACTAAAAATGATACTATCGTTTTCATAATTTTAAATTTTATAATTAATACTAAAGAATTTCAAATTTTGCTTTAATCTCATACCTGAGTTTTATACTTGGTAATATTGTTTCATAGTCTGAACCGGAATATTCAGGTTGATACATTACACAATTAGATGTTACAGCTGTATTGTTGTAGTTGTACCAATAAGGGTTATTGTCTGCCGCAACAATTTCTGTAATTTCTAAAACTCCGCCGAGATGCTCCCCAATACTCATCAAAAGTAATTCAGCTTTATCTTTTGCCGCAACCATTGCCTGGACCTTAACATCACTTCTGTAATTAGTTATTTTAGAATGTGTACTGCTTACAACTCTAATATTATTAATATATTCAGGTTTAATATCATTGATAAACTCCAGACTGTACTTTGTGCAATCTAATTTAAGTTTATATGTTTTTGAATTATGAAAGTTTCGCTCGTGCCACCATCGGTAAAACCAGTAGTATGGACTACTAACTTCAACAAATACCAACTGAGACTGTGGAATACCATTATCCTCCAATGCCTCGTTAATTTCCTTATCGAGAATTTCTGTAGATTGCTTATAATTCCCGGGATGAGTTAAAACAATTTCTAATTCAACTATATCGGGAACAATAGTCATTTCGGCGCTACCAGTTACTTCAATAAATTTATTCTCATTTTCCTGCGAACATGCAACTATACTTGTAAATAAAATTGCAACTAAAATCATGTTTTTCATTTTCATAATAATTAATGTTTAAATCGGTTTTCAATTATTGATTTTAGGTCAAAGTTAAACCGCATTTTTTTCTTATTTTTACACAAGTTGGTGAATTGGTTATATGACTTGGTAAATGCTATTTTATTCACTTAAAATTTTTTGTTACTTTGAATTATAAAGTTTTTGAATTTGAAAAATTTCGTAAGCATATTAATTTTTTGTTTAATCTCATCTGTAGTTTTTACCCAAAACACAAAAAAAGACAGCATTATTAATCCTGAGAAAAGTCAGCTAAACATGGCATCTCAGGACTTAATCAACTCTATAAGCAAAGGAGACAGTAATGATGAAATTGCCGAAAAATACTACAAGGTTGCTTTAGAATTAATCAAATCAAAAAACTACGCAAAGGCAGAATTTTATCTTCAGAAAGCTGTTGATTATGCTTCCATGAGCAAAAGCAATCCAAATATATCGGAGTACTATAGACAATTAGCAAAAGTTCAGGAAAGTCAGAAAAACAGAGTTTCAGCAGCAGATAATTATGAGTACGCCTGGCAATATTCAAATGAGAACACCCAGGCTCAGATAAATCTTAACGATGCAAATCGAATGAAGTCGGCAACCAATCCCCAGGAAGAATTAGACTATCTAAATCAAAATGCTTTCCTTCTTAGCAACACAAGTTATAATAATGAAAAATTTCAGAATTATAATCAAATGGCTGATATAAATGTCTCAATGAACAATACTGATGATGCATTTAACAATTATAATAACGCCTTATTAAATGTTGACGATGAAAGCAATGAAGCTATTGAAGTAAAAAGTGAAATTGCCAATTTATTAGTTCAAACCAAAAATTATGACGAAGCAATAAATGTACAAAAAGAGGTGGTTGAACAATCAAATAAAATTGCGGATGTTGAGACTCAAGTTCAACAAATGAGACAATTATCCGATATTTATTTCTCACAAAATATAACACACGAGGGACTTCAAATATTAAAAGATGCATATACTTTAGCCATTAAAAATGGTAGTGTTATTGAATCGCGTGAAAGCCTCATTGCCTTAGTCAATTATTATCGTAAGTATGATAATGACGAAGAAATAATTGCTCTTTATGAGAACTTTATTACCAATCTGGACTCATTAATATTAAAAGATGAAAGCCTTATTGATGTTAAACTCTTTGAAGTGTCTGAAAATAAAATCAAGGAACTTGAAAAAGACAGAGAAATAAAAAATCAAATCATAGAACAAAAAGATAATCGAAATCTTTTATTGTTTATGCTTGTACTTTTACTTGCAGGACTAATTGGACTTACTGTTGCATCGTGGTATTCGGCAAAAAAGAAGAACCGGCTTATTGCTTTGCAATCATTAAGAAGAGAAATGAACCCGCATTTTATCTTTAATAGTCTGAATAGTGTAAATCAATTTATCGCAAGTAATAATGAGCTTAAGGCAAACAAGTATCTGAGCTCCTATTCTCATCTTATGAGAAATATGATGGAAAATTCGAATAAAGATTTTGTTTCGATAAACCTTGAAGTTGAACAATTAAAAAAATACCTCGAATTAGAAAAAATGCGCTTCCCGGACAAATTTGATTTTGAAATAAATATAGATGATCAATTAGACGCAGAGCTAGTAAATGTACCAAACATGCTTATTCAACCAAATCTTGAAAATGCTATATGGCATGGCTTAAGATACAGAGATTCAAAAGGACTTCTTAAATTGTCTTTTATTAAAACAAAAAATCATGTTTTAGTAGAAATTGAAGATAATGGTATTGGTATAAAGCAAAGCAAAAAGCTTAAAACACATCACCAAAGTCTACATAAATCAAGAGGATTAAAAAACATCCGCGAAAGAATTGATTTATTAAATAAAATACACAAGTCAGACATAAAACTTGAAGTTATTGATAAAGATAATGGAAAAGGAGTGAAAGTTAAGATAATATGGAAGAATTGATAAGGGCAGAGGGCATGGAGCAAAGGGTAAAGGGCATGGAGCATGGAGATTATCAATTCTAGTAAAAGATTTATTCTATGAAAATTAAAAGCCTAATAGTTGAAGACGAAATATCAGCAAGAGAAGCATTAAAATCTTATCTGGCTAAATACTGCCCGCAAGTAGAATTACTAGGTGAAGCAAGCAATGCAAAAGAAGCAGTATTAAAAATTCAGGAATTAAAACCACAGCTTGTTTTTCTTGATGTTGAACTCCCATTTGGTAATGCCTTCGACATTCTGGAAAAAACAAATGAAGTTCATTTTGAAACAATTTTCGTCACCGCATTTTCTGAATATTCACTTAAAGCTCTTAATCAAAGTGCTGCATATTACATTTTAAAACCTGTTAATATTGAAGAATTAATTGTAGCTGTCAACAAAGTACACGAAATTCTTATTAAAGAAGATACTTTTAACCGAAATGAGATTGTTTTAGCAAACTTTAAAGAACAGGAAACTGAAAAAAGACAGGTAGTTGTCCCTACTCTTGAAGGATTTGAACTTATTAAAGTAGAAGAAATAATCAGGCTACAGGGAAATGGAAATTTTACAGATATTTATCTTAAAAATGGCAAAAAGAAAATGGCATGCAGATTTCTAAAACACTATGCAGAGATGCTGCCATATCCTTTTGTAAGGGTCCACAAATCTCATGTTATTAATCTAAACTGCGTAAAATCATACCATAAGAGTATGGGCGGTTATGTTGTTCTTGATGACGAAAAGGAAATCTATATTTCTGCCGGATACAAGAAAGAATTTTTGAAGCATTTTAAGTAGAGTACTAAATCCCCACAAAATATTTTTCACATACAAGTAAATTCATAAATATTTTTCGTATTTTTATAACAACATTGGATTGTTACAAACCGGTAAAAAATATTTGAATTCATACTTTTGTCACTATGCGTTACCTGCATTTAATAGCTTTCTGTTTTTTGACAATAAATATTTATTGTCAGACAAAAGTATCGGCAACGGTAAAAGACTCACAAACCGGCGAAGTTTTGCCTTATTGTAATGTTTCAATCCCCGGAACGGGGAAAGGCACAATTACAAATGCGGACGGGGTGTTCAGGATTACGGCAGATCCGGCAAAAGACGTTTTGGAATTTTCGTATCTCGGCTACGAAACAAAAACGGTTTTTGCATCATACTTAAAGAATGACAAAGATGTATATCTGCAAAAAAATACTTATGAATTGCAAGAAATCGAGATACATGCAGGTAATGATTACCTGTATGATATTTTAACGAAAAGCCGGAAAAAACTTCAGCAAAATAATTCAGAGCACACAACAAAAACATATTATGCAATTGAGACAAAGGCGACCCCACTCGAAGTCTTCTATCCTGATACGAGCAATTATTCCCGTCAAAATCCATTTCCTGAAACAAATTCATACAGTTTTGACGAACAAAATGGGAAAACTGTTGAGCTGTTGGAATGCTTTTACAATGCATCCGTTATCGGAGACAAAATTACCGGATTAAAATTTCGTAATGGAAAGCTGTTTTCATTGCCGGCTGAAAACTATTTTATTTCATCAGAATCGTCAAAAGCAATGGGATATTTTTGCTTTTTTGAAGATAACGAAGTATTTCCATCTTGTCCTTTTCAGTATGGCAAAAATTCAATAAAAAAATTATTTAATCTGGAATTACTTGGTTTTGACGGAAAAAATTATCATATAAGCTTTAATCCACATGATAACTCAAAAAAATATTTTTCAGGAGATGTCTGGATTGAGAAAGAATCTTTGCAGGTACTAAAGATTAATTTAATGATTGATAGTGCTGAAATAATCCCGTTTGACCCGATACTTCGTTATGATACAATTAAAAATTTCAGAATGAATATCAGCAATTCATATAGTCCGCAAAATGAATATTTGCCGGATTACACTGCTTTTGATTATAGTTTTACTTATGTCAGCAGACGAGATACAATGGTTTTGTTGTCAGGATATAAGAATACAGTGTCAAATATGAATTCAAAAGGATTACTTTATTATTATGATTATGAAAAGCCTTTTATTTTGCCTTACTTTGAATATAATCCGGATTATGCGGATTATATTTTAATGTGCTTATTACCATATAACAACTATTTTTGGGAAGAAAACAACATTGTTCAACTTACAGACAATCAAAAAAACAAATTCGAAATTGGAAATAATATAAGTGATGCAGAAAACCAAAATTGCATTAAAAATGGTAACATGTTTTTTCAGGGCTATGACCAAACTCATGCTGGAATAGGGACTTTTGCTATGCTTTATGATTTTTGGTCTGCAGATCAAAGGCTTATAGTTGACAAAGTAGAGGTTTCCGAAAATCTTCCTGATTTATACCCTGATCAAATGTGCAATCTGGTAGTTCAGATTGTATTGGATATTACCGAAGTTGGCGACTCTTTAGTTTGTAAATCGTGGAGCGTTTTCGATTTTGCGAAATCAGTTTACCTATATGATGACACACCGGATGTTGAGTCATATTTCAACATTTACTTTGATATCTGTGAAATTGAACGGCGAAAATTGCAGAAAAAGTTGGATGAAAAAAAACATACATTGTCGGAAATAAATGAGATATATAATTTAACAAAAGCAGAAATCGACATGATTTCAAAGCAGTTTTATTCAGAAACCGACAGAGGGCATGATGAGAAGTCTATAAAAAAGTGGAACAAATACGTTTTGGAAAACCTGGGGATAGACAATTTGAAATTAGTTAAAAATACGGAGCAAAATAAAAACTGATTTAAAGATTCATGATATGAAATCAAGAATTACAATAATATTGCTGTTTATTTCAATTCTTTCCTTTTCGCAACAGGTAAAGATCTCGGCAACGGTAAAAGATTCGCAGACAGGCGAAGTTTTGCCTTATTGTAATGTTTCGGCGGTTGGCACAAACAAAGGCACTATCACAAATGCAGATGGGGTGTTTAGTATTATGGCAGACCCTGCAAAAGACGTTTTGGAATTTTCATATCTCGGCTACGAGACAAAAACGGTTTTTGCATCATACTTAGAAAATGACAAAAATGTATATCTGCAAAAAAATACTTATGAATTGCAGGAAGTTGAGATACATGCCGGTAATGATTACCTGTATAAGATTTTATCAAACAGCCGGAAAACGGTAAAGAGTAATTACGATCAGAACATATCAAAATCCTATTATTGTGTCGAAACAAAAGTAACGCCTCTTGAAGTGATATACCCTAACCCGTATTATGACTCCGTTAATAATGTTACCCTCGTAAGCCATATTTACGAAAAAGAAGAACAGTCTGAAAAAACCGCTGAAATACTGGGATGCCTTTATAATGCATCCATGTCCGGGGCAAAAATCAATCATTTTGATTTCCGTAACGGACGTGCTTTTATGCCTCCCCCGGAAGAGAATTACTTTATGACAAGAAATTCATCCAAGGCAATGGGGCAATTTTGTTATTTTGAAGAAAACGAAATTTTTCCGACATGTCCTTTTCAGTACAACAAAAGAACTATGAAAAAAACATTCAACCTTGAATTGATGGGCTTTGACGGGAAAAACTACCATATAAAATTTTATCCGTATGATGATAACGGAAAAAAATTTTCCGGCGAAATCTGGGTAGAAAAAAAAACGTTACATGTTCTTAATATCAGCTTAAGCATTAAAAATGCGGAGATCTGTCCACTCGTACCAATACATGGGTTTGACACAATAAAAAATTTTAACATGGATGTTACCTATTCGTTCAATCCTGAAAATAATTACCTGCCCGATCATACTTTTTTTGACTATGATTTTGTTTATGTCAGCAGACGGGATACACTTGTTATTGAAGATTTATATAAAAAAACAACAAGCAGAATAAGCTCCAACGGGTTGATATTTTATTATGATTATAATAAACCGTTTATAATACCGCACTTTACATACGACTATGATTTCAATGATTATATGCTGATGTCTTTTATTCCTTATAATGAGATACTCTGGAATTCAAATGATATTGTACAACTTACACAAAGCCAGAAACAACAAATCGGGATCAGTAACGATCATGTAAATGTAGATAATGACCTTGACATAAAAGATGGAAAAATTATATTCAAAAATTTCACCAATAAAGATATGTCTTATTTTGAATTTAAGTATATATTCTGGTCAGCAGATAAAAGAGTGATTTTGTCATGTCCGTCCATATATGACAATATTTCAAAAGATGTGGATAAAATGGAATTTCCGAGCGATCTGTACAATCTTAAAGTACAGATACTACTTGATGTTACCGAAGTCGGGGATTCTATTGCCTGTAAATCATGGACGGTATTTGATACAATGTCAACATTTTATAAATATGCCGAAACCTCAAATACCCGGGCATTTTTTAATATTTATTTTGATATCTGCGAAATTGAACGCCGTAAAATGCAAAAACAGTTGGATGAAAAAAAATACTCCCTACCGGAAATCGATGCGGTTTATAATTCGACAAAAATGAAAATGGAAAAAATCACAAAACAATTTGTTATGGAAACAGACAGGGGACGTGATGATAAATTTATAAAAAAATGGAACAAATATGTCTTGGAAAACTTGGGGATAGACAATTTGGAATTGATCAAAAATACGGAGAAAAGTAAAAACTGATTTAAAGTATTCAATGTCATGAAATCAAGGATCACAATAATATTGCTGTTTATTTCAATTCTTTCCTTTTCGCAACAGGTAAAGATCTCGGCAACGGTAAAAGACTCGCAGACAGGCGAAGTACTGCCATATTGTAATGTATTGGTAGTTGGGGCAAACAAAGGTACAATTACAAATGCAGATGGCATATTTTCCATTACAACAGACTCTGAAAATGATATTCTTGAATTTTCTTTTATCGGGTATAAAAAAACAAAAATAGTGGCAAAAAATATACTCAAATACCCGGTCGTTAAACTCGAAAAGCAGAGTTTAAGCCTTCAGGAGGTAATCATAGCCGGGAATGATGATTTTTTGTACAGCATGTTAACAAAATGCAGGAGAAACATTAATGGTAACGATAAAAAAACAGTTTCAAAAGCATACTTCGGGCTGGAATCGGAAGTTTACGGAAAACCAGTCGAATTTCTCGAATGCTACTTTAATGGAGAATTAAAAGGACAAAGAATCATTGACCTCATTCTTAAAAACGGCAGACTTGCTCATAATATACTGGACCAAAACATTTCTCAGAATATTGAAACGACCAAAGCTATAAGGTTATTGAATATCATTGAAAACAATTCATTTTATCCGGTAATACCTACCCAACTTGGTAAAACCCAAATGATGAAAGAATTCCGCTTGTTTCTTATTCCTGCTGACAGTTCTATGTTCCACATAAGATTTTCGCCAAAAAAGAAAGATGATTCACATTTTTCCGGTGAGTACTGGATTGATAAGGAGACAATGCTGCTCCGTAAAATAAAATTAAATATTGAAGATGCCAAAGTTTATCCTTTTGTTTCGGTTTTTGACGATAACATGGACAGTATAAGCCTCGGCATTACAATTACGTACAAAATAACCGACAAAACAATGTACCCGGAGTTGATCACTTTTGATTACAGTTACAGGATACAACGCAGGACTGGTGGCGTTCTATTCTGTGGGCCGCTCAGAGATGACGACGATTATTATTCAAAAACCCTTCTTGAACCATTTGAAGAGTTTAGATCATACAATGTAAAATCAGTACTCTATTTTTACGATTTTGAAAAACTCTTTATTGCGCCATTTTTTGAATATGACACAGATATCTCCGATTATGCCAAATTAACTCTAATACCATATAACCCTAGATTCTGGGAGTATAATAAAGCAATACTCCTGACAGCGGAACAAAAAAGAAAGATAAACTTCATAACTGATGGCGACTTTATGTTTGTATCCAAAGAGGATCAATATGGCAAAACTTTCATGCTTGACGAAAGATTCCTTATATATCAGGACACGACATACAACAACTCATTTGTAGGTTATTACACTTTTTGGTATCCTTACAAACGTGTTTTTATTGATAAAACGAAACCAAACAATAAAACTGCAACAACACAGGAGATAATAAACCTGTCGGCATCCTCACTGGTAAAATTTAAAGTACAATTTTTGCTTGATATTGTTGAAACGGAAGATTCGCTTATTTGCACCACGCACACTGTCTTTGAAGACAATAATTCATACTACCGAATACCAATTGATTCAAATTCCAATGTTCTTGTAAATTTGTATTTTGATATTTGCGAAATAGAAAGACAAAAAATGCAATCGGTTTTAGATAGCTCAAATCTGACGCTAAAGCAAATTGAAGAACTTTACGAAAAGACAAATGATGAAATGATAAAAACGACAACGAAATTCATGAATGATGTATCTTATGGCAAAAACATTGAAGAACTAAACGTATGGAACACATATGTCCTCGAAAAAATTGGCATAGATAATATTGAATTATTCACAGACTATTACAGAAAACGTAAAATACGTAATGACTCAATTATCGAAAGCGGAGGTGTTCCACCTGCAAGCAGGTATGAATAGATTTGTATCTCACTTAACCGGAACGGGAATGTATTCAATATCCTGATTATCCCGACATCACAACAATATACTTTTGATGAAATGTTTGACTTGTCACAGTTTACAAAGACAAAAGCAAACTTCGTGACAACCTTTAGTTTACGAGCACCTATAAATCAAAATACACTTTGCGAATATCAATAAGTTTTAATCCCTTCTTACACAGCGAACCTTTTGGGTATTATCTTTTGTTCTCGGCATTTGCATACCAGATCCAAATGAGTGAGCGTAAGCCTCAACATCACTATACTCCGTACTACTCCAATACATTTCGGTGGTAAAACCTCCGATAGTTTCTCTATTTTGATATAATGCATTTAACTCATCCTTTGAAGGCAAATACCAGTCTGCATACCCATAAGCATCTAATGATTCACAAACGCTTGCTGCATATGTCACTCCTCCATTAGTTCCCAATACTCCGGTAATTGTACTTGTATTGGTTGCTCCATCATTTGTTGAAGCAGAACTAACAGTAGTTCCATAACCACCCCACTCAACCGCAACTTCATAGTCCTGAGGTGCAACATATAAGGTTCCTTCAAAATCTATCTGAACAACAGCATTTGGAGAAACATAGCTTGTAGAGATATTTCCCTGGCTATCTACAGTAAGGTTATATTTATGTCCTTCCGGTGATGTTAAAGTTAAGCCATTGGCATGCATTGCATAAGGCACACTCAACAGTTGACTAATCCCCATAAGATTATAGTTTGTCCCTCCAGTAGTATCCATTGATATTTTAAGAAAAAAGACACCATCTGACCAATTAATAGCACTAAAATCATCACTACTTGTACCATTACCTATTTCAAGATTTACAAGTCCTGACTCGTTAGTATTTATCAGGTGGGTTTCCGTATAAACTGCATTTCCAGCAACATCTTCTTCAAGAATGCTAATTTCAAATCCTACCGGTTGTTCCGAAATAACATCTCCATTTGAATAACATGCTACAGCCTGATATTTAAATGCATTTGGAGCCTGCGAAAAGGCTATTGTAACGGATATCAACACCATTACACAAACACTTACTAATCTTTTCATATCTTTTCTATTTTAAAGGTTTTTAATATTTGGTTGTCTTCGATTATCTTCAAAAAATAAATCCCACTTGTCAACTGATCAACAGGCATATTAAACATCCTCTGCTTTTCTTTTCCCTGAAGAACAGCTTCTCCACTCATATTATAAACTACATACTCAAAACATGTTTCCTTATCAAACTTAATTACTACTATTCTGCCTGCAGGATTCGGAAAAGCTGATATCTCTCTGTTTAGAATATTTTCAGAGATTTTTGTTACACTTATACTCCCATGATGAAAACCCTGGTTCAAGCCACCGGCATCATTCGAATATGATTCTGTGACTATTTCGCCTACTGTCCATTGCAATGACCCGTTCGAATTCCGGAAATCATCTCCGCCACTTGCGACTACTTCTTGCTCCTGTGCCAGAATAGCAAAACTAAAAAGACACAATGATGAAATTATTAATATACGCTTCATAATAAATAACAGAATTATTTTTAAACAAACACTACCTTTTATAATACTCTCCGAACAATAATTAAAGCTAAGTTAAAAAAGATATATGATAAGACAAAATATTTTTTACTATTAATTTATTATTTTTTCAGAAATAAGACACATCTTTCCAAAAAGGACTTTTACAATAAACACTTCCCAACAATATCAATAATCAAACCTCATGTGAAAACATATTTCCTCTTTCAATTTTTAGACTTATCTTTGCGTAATAGAAAAACAGATTATTATGGAAGAAAAAAAAGAATCTCTAAATTTTATAGAACAAATAGTTACTGACGATTTGGAGTCCGGAAAACACAAAACAATTATAACTCGCTTTCCACCTGAACCAAATGGTTACCTTCATATAGGTCATGCAAAATCTATTTGCTTAAACTTTGGTTTAAAAGAAACCTTTAATGGTAAAACAAATTTAAGATTTGACGACACAAATCCTTCGAAAGAAGAAACCGAATATGTTGAATCCATAATGGAAGATATAAAGTGGTTAGGTTTTGAATGGGATAATTTACATTATGCTTCTGATTATTTTGACCAACTATACGAATGGGCTATAATGCTAATTAAGCAAGGCAAAGCATACGTTGATGAACAAACGCCTGAACAGATTAGCGAACAAAGAACAAATCCAACTACAAATGGTATTGAGAGTCCATTCCGTAATCGCCCAATCGAAGAAAATCTTCAAAGGTTTGAGGAGATGAAAGAGAATAAACACAAGGATGGTTCAATGGTGTTGCGTGCAAAAATCGACATGAATTCTCCAAATATGCACATGCGCGATCCAATAATGTATCGTATTCTAACTGCTTACCACCATCGTACCGGAGACAAATGGAATATCTATCCGATGTACGACTATGCTCACGGATTAAGCGATTATATTGAAGGAATTACACACTCGATTTGTACATTAGAATTTGAAGTTCATCGTCCACTATACGATTGGTTTATAGAACAAATTGACACTACAAACATAAGGCCTCGACAAATAGAGTTTGCAAGACTTAATTTAACTTACACTGTAATGAGTAAAAGAAAGCTTCTTGAACTTGTTACAAACGATATGGTGAGTGGTTGGGACGACCCTCGCATGCCAACAGTTAGCGGTCTTCGCAGAAGAGGATATACCCCGGAATCTATTAGAAATTTTGCAGAACGAATTGGTGTTGCAAAACGCGAAAATATGATTGATGTTGGTTTACTTGAGTTTATGGTACGTGAGGACTTAAACAAAAAGGCAAATCGCTATATGGGAGTTCTGGATCCACTAAAAGTTGTAATTACAAATTATCCAGAAGATAAAACAGAAGAGTTTGACGCTAAAAATAATCCTGAAGACGAAAGCGCAGGAACAAGAAAAGTTAGTTTTAACAAAACCATTTATATTGAACGTGATGATTTTATGGAAGATGCTCCAAAGAAATTCTTCAGGCTAAAACCGGGTGGCGAAGTAAGATTACGTTATGCATATTTTATAAAATGCGAAGAGATTATTAAAAACGATGCAGGAGAAGTCATAGAACTACGCTGTACATACGATCCTGAAAGCCGTGGTGGACAATCACCTGATGGTCGAAAAGTTAAAGGAACCATTCATTGGGTTGATTCTCAAACCTGCATTGATGCAGAAGTAAGATTATACGACAGACTTTTCACAAAAGAAAATCCTGACGATCTTGAAGAAAACGAATCATATGTAGATTACCTTAACCCTGACTCTCTTAATATTATCACTGCAAAACTTGAAAGAAGTTTGGCTGAAGCAAAAACCGGAGATACAGTTCAGTTTGAACGCAAAGGATATTTCTGTGTTGACAAAGATTCACAACTGGGAAAACCTGTCTGGAATAGAACTGTAGCACTACGAGATTCATGGTCTAAAATATCAAAAAAATGACACAAAGACAAGCATTATTCCCAGGTTCATTTGACCCCTTTACGGCTGGTCATGAGTCAGTAATAGAAAGAGCTCTGCCTCTGTTTGATAAAATAATTATTGCTGTTGGAGAAAACATCTCAAAACACAATATGCTTAGCATTGACAAGCGCATTCAATTAATTAATAAAGTATTCACTGGCAACGACAAAATTAAAGTAGTTTCATATTCTGGTCTTACTGTAGAGTTTGCAAAGAAAAATAATTGCAGATATATTTTACGTGGATTAAGAACTTCTGCCGATTTTGAATTTGAAAGAGCAATTGGTCAAACTAACAAACTATTAAATAATGATATAGAAACAGTCTTCATACTTACTAAACCCGAACACACATTTATTTCCAGCAGTATTGTCAGGGATGTCCATAAAAATAATGGAGATTTAAGTAAGTTTTTGCCTAAAGGTATAACAAAAGATGATTTGGAATAAAGGTTAAATTGTACATAGCCAATAGCAATCTACCAACAGCCAATTTAACCTACTCAGGAATAACATTCTTATAATGTTCAAATCTTTCAGCTATATTATTAGCAAAATTCACAGCGTAAATGCCCGAAATATAGCCATGTTTAACACAAGTATCGTTAAAATATTTCGGATTTGAAAGGTTGGTTAAATAAAATGAAATTACATCCCATGAAGCTGAGTTTTCTCCATTAGCTTCAGCTAAACAAATTGCGTCCTCAACATGTCCAAACCCTATATTATATCCTGCAAGTAGCATTTTGACTGCTGTAGCAGAATCTTGCACATTCTCAGGAATCTTGGTCTCTAGAAAAGCGATATAATTTGCTCCTGCAGCAATATGTGCTTCCACACCACTAACTGAATCAGGAGCAAATTTTGAATAAATAAATGGCATTAATTGCATCAAGCCATATGCTCCTGCCCAACTAGTAACTGATTCATTAAATCTTGACTCTTCATATATCAACGAAGAAATTAGTCTCCAATCCCAACCAGCAATATGACTATATTTCTTAATTAAATTATCATAATTACTAATTTTCCCTTCATTTCCAGAATAAAATTCGCTATTTATATCTACTAATATTCTATTATTATTGATATATCTGAGACAAAATTTATTATAATCTGGTGTTTTCTTAAATTCTTCGAGCCAATTATTTATTGAATCTAAAAGCACTACAGACTCAGGACGAATTCCCCAAGCAATATTTTGAGGCAAACTCAGTTCAGTTTTAATATCAATATTCGGATAATACGATTGAGCAACTTTTGCTATACTTTCATCACAAATAGCATAATCAAATCTCCCATTTGCAACGTAATAAATAATTTGTTCTGGTGAAATACTATCAATATCCGCGATATAAAAATTTTCAGCAATTTCTTGACTAAGGTTTTGTAATACTGTTTTACTTATACTTCCTTTATATGCAAATATTGTCTTTCCATCTAATTCATCAATAGTTCTTACTAAAGTATCTTCAAGTTCATTATAAGATAATTGAAAATATTCTTGTGGTTTACGTTGAACTAATACTAATCTAGTCTCACGCACTGGTATAGTAAATTCATATACCAAATCCCTCTCGGCTGAGACAACAATACTTTGAGCCAAAACATCACATTTACGATCCATCAAGAGATCTACACCTTTCAAGAGATTGTTCTCTACTATAATTTTTAAGCTTAGATTGTTATATTTTGCAAATTCTTGTAATATTTCCAATTGAAAACCCATTGGACGTCCCTGATAGATAAAATAATCTATTGGGTTTGTACTAACAACAGCAATAATAGTATCCGAAGATATAATCTCCTGATAATCCCTAATATCATTTGTCACTTCTGTTTTATTTGCAAAATATCTAAAAAGCAAAAAGAAAACCAATACAACAACAGTTGCAACAAGAATAATTGTTAATTTTTTAAAACTTTTCATGTGATTTTGCGACTAGTTAAAATAATTTACAATATAATGAAAATTATTTAATCTATTTTTAACTCTAATCATAAAACTCCCACGAAATACCAAAATTAAAAGAAAAAGGATTATCAGGTATCGCATAAAGCAGGTAATAGTTTTTTTGCATGACAATACTATTAAAGTTACTAAGTTTAACAAATCCTCTCAATCGTTTTACTTTTATTGCTGTATAAATTCCGGCATTTGGATAATTACCAAACTCTTTACTATTCTGGAGATAAAATGCTCCAATTGCAGGCATATAAGCATACCCATAAATACCACTATGATACTTAACATCTACTCCTATCTGAAACTGCATTGCACCCTTAAATATCCACTTTTTAAAATATATATTAGAATATCCAACAAATTCTGGCAAAGGCACTTTAGTATTATCAGTAATATATTGATATGTAAATTTTGTAAACCAATGAAAACTACCCAAATTAAATTGTTTAGTAATATATGCATCTGCAATTATATTTACCGGTTCTATTTGAACTGGCATAGCAAGATTATTAAAAACAAAATAATTTTTTAACAAATTAACATTTGCTCCCAGATTAAGGTTTAGTTTTACAAATTCAAAATTTATTCCTCCAGAATTTTTTAACACCTTTAAAGGATCTGTATTCCACTTAAAATGATTTGAATAATAATTAAAATAGAAAATAGACGGGTTTTCATATAAATAATTATAATATGTTTTTATTTTAAAATTCTTTGAAATAGAATATTGATATTTCACATTAAGATTCATGTCAAAAATATC
Source organism: uncultured Bacteroidales bacterium (assembly GCA_964448235.1). Taxonomy (GTDB): domain Bacteria; phylum Bacteroidota; class Bacteroidia; order Bacteroidales; family ML635J-15; genus Bact-19. The sequence continues at coordinate 17,673 of CAYUWD010000048.1, forward strand.
TGTCCCAAGAAAACAATAATTTATTTCAGTTTGAAATTCCCCTGATTTAGTATCAAAATTTAACAAGCCAGTTATATAATTTGATAAATACGTTGTTGAGCCTACTGTATCAAAATAATAATAATCATATAGTAAATTTGAGATTCCTGCTAATATTTGAATTTTTTTAATTTTATTTTGTCCGAGAACATTAAAATTAAGCAAGAAACTATTATTTAATGTTTTATATGAAACGGAATCATATGTCAATGTATCATTATCAAAGTTATTTTGATAAAAATCAGTTGGCAAACCAGTATAAATACGATAATATCTATCTAATTTTATATCGTGTATTATTGAAAATTTACTATCAAACACTTTACTAATAGCAGTATCGTTTTCAAGAACTACAGTATCACTACTATATGAACCAAAACGATATTCATGATTATATTGAATCCCAATTTGACTTAATTCACTTTCAATATCTGATAAGTTTGTAGCATATACATTTGAAGCATAATAAGTTGTATCAAATGCTTCCATATCAGCTAACCCACCATTCTCATTTCTATTAACTTTATTAATAATAAAATTAAAATGCGATTGATATCTCCTCTTTGTATATGCTGTAGCAAAGCTCAACGCATTTACCTTTGTATTATTCTCTTGATAATAACTATCTGAATTTGCAATTTCATAATCAAAAGCAAAATTCAATGTTGGTGTAATATTTTGAGTATGTAAAAACTTAACACATTCCAATCCTCCTCCTCCACTAAAAGTAAATAATGTAAAAGGTTTATGAGCATCAAAATATATTACGTCATCATGTTTTTTAACAAATCCACCTAAATTATTAAAAAACCAAAATGGATTCAAATCAGGTTGTTCAGAATAAACAGCAGTTAAATAAGGATTTCCAGGAGACATCCACCCTAGATTATTGTACGACACTTTTTGCTGTGGTAAAAATAAATGAAATTCATCCGTTAATGTATCATTAGCATATGTATTATCATTTATTACTACAGGTTTTATTTTATAAGATTCAAAATGTCTTTGAATCCCCTCATGCTGAGCAAAAATTGCCACACAAAACGTAATATTTAATAATATTAATGATACTTTTTTCACGTTGTAAAGATAAAAACAATAAATATAATTTATTCATAATACACGATTTCTTTAATATTTTATGTTATTACACATAATGTTGTTATTTTTACAACGTTAATTGTTTAAGAAAATTTTAATTTATATCTAATATGAATAAAAGTCTGATTAATAAATCTCTACCACATGTTATAGCAGTTATTGTATTTATGTTAATCTCAATAATTTACAGTAAACCATTACTTGAAGGCAAGAAACTTTCAACACATGACTATAACGTTTACACTTCAGTTTCTAAAGCAAATACTGATTATGAAAAAGAACATGACAGATTGGTTTTCTGGAATAACTCTATGTTTTCAGGAATGCCTGTTTATGCAATTAGTACAGTTAAAAAGGAAAATATTTTTTTCAAAATCTATAAAGCACTAATTTTTGGAAATTCTGTTCCATTTAATTTAATTTTTTGGTATTTAATTGGATTTTACATATTACTAAATGTTTTTAAAATAAATCCCTGGATTTCTCTTTTAGGGTCTTTAGCCTTTGCTTTTTCCTCCTATTTCTTTATTATTATTGCAGCGGGTCATTTTACAAAAGCAATTGCAATTGGATTTATGGCTCCAATATTTGCAGGAATATATCTTGCATTTGAATATAAAAAACCATGGAAAGGAATGATACTAATGACATTCTTTATGGCTTTACAGATATTAAGTAATCATGTACAAATAACATATTATACCGGAATGATGGTAATAATATATGGTATATTTGAACTTATTTCTGCAATAAGAGATAAATATCTAGTAAGATTTGCCAAAACTGTTGGGATACTAAGTATTGGAGTAGTTTTGTCCATAGGAATAAACGCTGCATTTATTCTTACAACTGCAGAATATATCCCTTATTCAATACGTGGGAAATCAGAACTCTCGACAGCACAAGATGACAGAACCAGTGGTCTTGACAAGTCTTATGCAACTGCATGGAGTTATGGTATTGATGAAACATTTACTTTACTAATCCCTAATGCTAAAGGCGGAGCTTCACAAAGTGAGTTATCAGAAGACTCTGAAACTTATGATGTATTAAGTCCTATATTCGGAAAACAAACCGCAAAAGATGTTATTAAACAAATGCCGACATATTTTGGAGATCAACCATTTACTGCAGGACCTGTTTATGTAGGAGCTTTTATTTTATTCCTTTTTGTATTAGGCCTGATGGTAGTAAAAGGGAAAATTAAATGGTTTTTGTTAACTGTTACTATTGTATCTATAATACTGTCATGGGGAAATAATTTTGAAATAGTAACTAACCTTTTCCTTAATTATATTCCTGGATATAATAAATTTCGAACCGTATCCATGATACTTGTCCTTGCCGAATTTTGTATACCAATTTTAGGCATTCTAGCATTAACAAAAATTTTTAATGACAAGATTAACAAAAAACATCTAATGAAATATTTCTTTATTGCATTAGCTACCACTGGATTAGTTACAATGATATTCATTATTCATCCTTCAGTAACAGGTTTGAGTGGACAAGGAAAATCAGAAATGGAAATGGCAGACTATCTTGCCAGTGCATTTGGAAACGATCAACAATATACTCAACAAAAAGAAGCATTTAAAAAAGACGTCTTAAATGCTATTTATGAAGACAGAGCAACATTAGTTAGAAAAGATGCAACAAGATCTTTATTCTTTATTATTTTAGGAGCAGGCATACTTTTCTTAGTAATTAATAAGAAGATAAAACCTAAATATGCTGTTTTTATATTCGCTGTAATAGTTTTGGCAGACATGTGGCCAATAAATAAAAGATATCTTAATAATGACAATTTTGTACCAAAAAGAAAACATAAAATTCTTTATGAGAAATCTACTGCAGATAAAATTATTCTAGCAGATAAAGATCCTCATTATCGTGTTTGTAATTTTTCTGTCAGTACTTTCAATGATGGAAGCACTTCCTTCTATCATAAATCAATAGGAGGATACAGTGGAGCAAAATTGCGTAGATATCAAGAATTACATGATTCTATAATGTGGCGCGAAATACAATCTGCAAATTACTTAGTAAATGTTGGATTTCAAAATGGACTTACAGAAGATGAAATTCAGGATTTATATAACCAAGAAGCTTCAACTCCAATATTAAATATGCTAAATGCTAAGTATTTTATTTATCATCCACAATACGGTCCAATATATAATCAGCATGCATATGGTAATGCGTGGTTTATAAACAACTACGAATTTGTAAATTCTCCTGATGAAGAAATAAATAAACTAAAATTAACAGACCCATCAGAAAAAGCCATCATTAATGAACAATTTAAAGCAAACTTAGATGGATTTAATTTTACAAAAGATTCAACTGCAACAATCTACCTTACAGATGTTGCACCTGACTACGTTATTTATGAATCAAACACTTCTTCTGAACAATTAGCTGTATTTTCAGAAATTTATTACCCTCACGACTGGATTGTAACCATAGATAATCAGGAAACTGAACATTTTAGAGTAAACTATGTACTACGAGCAATGAGAGTTCCTGCTGGAAAACATACTATTAAATTTAGCTTCGAACCTACTATTTATAAAACCGGGGTTGCTATTTCTTATGTATGTTCAGCAATATATTTTTTATTATTGTTTGGAGGTATATTCTTCGAATATAAGAATCGAAAAAATGCAATTAAAGAATAAAACAAAAAGGCTGGCAAATCTGGCAGCCTTTTTGTTAAAATATTCTTAACTTTACGATTCAAATCAATCATGACAAAATGAAAAAGTACTTAATAATAATACTATTGTTATATATCACCACAGTATATTCTCAAGAAGTAAAAGTAAGACCATTTTGTGACTTACAGTATGATTGTCAAATTGTTACAAATGATTTCATAGTACTGGATATTAATTATGAAAACCAATTAGTTGCGTTTAAGCATGTTTTTGAAAAACCAGATACAAGAGGAAATTTTTCTGGGGATACTATTTATAAAACAACAAACTGCAATTATGCAGGTATGAGCGAATATCCATATTCCGGAATAATCCTCGGAGTCTATGATATTGCAAATCAAGAATACAAAAAAACTTTTACAATTTATGAATCTGTTTATAATCAGAAAGACTGTACAGAATATGAAACATCAGCAGCAAAATTAGATTCTGCCAAACAATATTTTTTTGAAAACAATCTTGATATAAACAAATTACCTAAACCTATCGAACTGGACGTTAAAGAAACTAAAAGTAGGATAATTACAGATTACGAAATCATAGGAAATACAATGTCTTTTACGTTTAATGAGATAAACTTTGAATATTACAACTCATGGTCGTTAAACTCAGAGATAAGCACATCTAAATTAGCAATTGTTTCAAATACTGACTCTACAAAAAAAAATATTATCCACACAATTAAACAACAAGACATTTATGCAATGGGGAGTAGTGGTAGCTTCTCCTATACATATGCATATCAAGAAAACAAGAAGTTCACTTTTATGACTATCTTTTATCATACCTCTGCACTCGCAGGATTGAATAATTCAGAAATAATTTATTTTACACCAATATTTGATTTAAAAGAATTCAAATAAAAAAACTCCTACTTCTTTGTCAACTTTAATACTTCGAAGTGATCATTTTGCCATACCCTAACAAAGTACAAACCAGACTCGTATTCAGAAATATCAAGTTCAATAAAACTATCTTGAGTCTCAACTTTCCTTATGTGTTGCCCCAAACTATTCAAAATATCAATTTGTAAATTTGATTCCAATGTGTTTGATATCTCAATCACAAACTTACCATTTGTAGGGTTAGGATAAACAGTAAATTCCATTTGCATTTCTGACATTTCTATTTCAGAAACAAAATCATAATAAATAGAATCTGTATCTGTACAGCCAAATTCATTTGTAACAGTAACATAATACCAACCGGAATTCGAAACTTCCAGAGTTTGCTCTGTTGAGTCGTCGTTCCACAAATATTCTGAGAAACCAGGTCCTGCGTCTAATGTTACCGGCGCGTCGGAATGTATAGTATCTTGTCCAAATTCAACATCAGCTTCTGATAAGGAAACGTATATTTCGTCTGTATTACTACATGTCCCGATAAAAGATTCCACAGTAATTGATCCTTCAACACAAACCTCTGTTGTCTGAGTATCTGCTCCATTTGACCATGTCCATGAGTCTGCAATTCCTGCGTCTAATGACAAACAATTATCAACACAAATAGTTGTATCATTTCCAATATTAGGAAACGGACTTGTATTTGTCTGGATTAACAGTGTATCAGAACGAGAAAATCCACAAATATTTGTTGCTTCTACGTAAATACCTGTTTCTCCGATAAATGCCATATCCCAATCAACAGACAAACTATTATCTGTTGGAGTAGACATTCCTGTTTCAATTGGATAGACCACCCAATTATATGAAACATCTTCAATTGTATTTGTAGTAAATATATCTGTTCCGTCTGCCTGACATCTTTCTGTAATTCCATTCGGCATATCAGGAACAGATGGAACATCAAGAACTATAACCCAAACGGTATCTGTGTCAGTACACATATTAACTCCGGTTACAGTTACAATGTATTCTGTATCAGCTGTTGGGCTTACGGTAATTACATCAACAAAATCTCCTGTGCTCCATTCATAACCTGTTCCGCCTGTTGCAGTTAGTGTTACAGAACCTCCAATACAAATCTCTTCATCTGTACCTGCATCTGCAAAAACTTCAAATACAT
>CAYUWD010000049.1:0-10831 GCA_964448235.1 uncultured Bacteroidales bacterium
GCTTGCTTCCGCACCTGGGGGAGTTCAGCAGGAGCTGGTCGTATAAGACTTACCCACCGCAAAAGTACTATTATTTCTTTATATTTAGCAAAAAAATCACAGAAATTTTCGAAAATTCTCATATCTTTGATGAATGTTTTAAATTATGAGTTATGGGTAAAAAATTAAAAATCATATTAAGTTACGGAGCTTTACTAAGTTTGCCAATGATTTTAATGAGCGTTTTAGCTTATGTGTTTGATATGTCACAGAATAAAGCTTTTGGTTGGGTAAGTATTTTGGTTTTTGTTGTAACAATTGTTCTAATTCAAATATTATACAGGAATAATTTTTATGAGGGTTTTATTAATTATGGAAAATTATTAGGTGGAACTTTGCTAATGTTATTATTTGCATCTGCAATAATGTATATTTACACATTTTTGTTTTATAAATTCATTGCACCGGAAGAAATAGATAAATTTTTAGAAATAGCCAGAGCAGAATTATATGAAAATGATCAATTGTCAAGTGCTCAGATAAATAAATCTTATGAAGTAATGACTAAATATGTTTTTACGCCTCTTTCTATGTCAATAAGAGCACTATTTTCTACGCTTGGATTAGGTTTTATTTTTTCTTTAATAACAAGTATATTTATTAAAAAGAAGCAAGATGGTTTTACTGAAGCTATGAAAAATATAGAGGATGTAGATTCAATAAGAGAAATTGAGGAATCAGAAATAAAAGAATAGTATGGATATCTCAGTTGTTATACCATTATATAATGAGGAGGAATCTCTACCTGAATTGGTAAAGTGGATAGATAGTGTAATGTGCGTCAATAATTTTATATATGAAGTTTTGTTAATTGATGATGGTAGTTCTGACAACTCATGGAATATTATAGAGGAACTGAAAGATAAATACAGCTCAATACGAGGAATAATGTTTCGACGAAATTATGGTAAAGCTGCAGCATTGCAAGTAGGTTTTCAGGCGAGTAAAGGCGATGTTGTAATTACTATGGATGCTGATTTGCAAGATAATCCAGAAGAAATACCTGAACTTTATAAAATGATTACAACAGATGGATATGATCTTGTATCAGGTTGGAAGAAAGTTCGCAAAGATCCATTGTTTTCTAAAAATATTCCTAGTAAATTTTATAATTTTACTGTTCGTAAGATTACCAGAATCAAACTACATGATATGAATTGTGGTTTGAAAGCATATAAAAAGATTGTGGTTAAAAGTATCGAAGTGTATGGAGATATGCATCGTTTTATTCCGGTTCTTGCAAAATGGGCAGGTTTTAAAAAAATAGGAGAGAAGGTTGTTCAACATCAGGAAAGAAAATACGGGAAAACAAAATTTGGATTGGAAAGGTTTATTCGTGGTCCACTGGATTTGTTATCGGTGATGTTTATTTCTAAATTTGGAAAACGCCCGATGCATCTTTTTGGAGTGCTTGGAACTTTTATGTTCTTTCTTGGATTTGCAGCATCAATATATCTTGGGATAAAAAAACTGGTTGCTGTATATCATGGAGTTATATTGGAACGTGTTACAGAAAATCCATTGTTTTTTATTGGACTTACTGCTATGATTTTGGGAACCTTGTTGTTTTTAACAGGATTTTTAGGGGAATTAATTTCACGTACATCAAGTGATAGAAATTATTATCAAATCGATAAAGAAATTTAGTTAAATGGAAGATAAAAGAGAAATAGATTTATTAAGTCTGATTACGAACTCAATATTGTTTTTTAAAAAACATTTTATTTTAATAATTATACTATTAACTTTAGGTTTAACAGTAGGAGCTGTGGAGTTTTTCTATGGAAAAAATTATTATAGAACAAATTTAATTGCATCAAGCCCTGTTGTAAATAAGCAGATTATTTATGAAATTGTTGAACCAATTAGTTTTTTCGTTAAAAATGAAATGTATGATTCAGTTTCAATTCAACTTGATATTGATGTTGATAAAGCAAAAAGTATTAGGGAAATTGATTTGGATACATCAATAAATGAAGCTGTCGTTATTACTCTTGATCTATATGATAAGGATAATATAAGTGAAATACAAATGGGCTTAATTAATTATTTTAATAATATACCTTATATTAAATCGACTATTGTAAAAAGAAGATCGGAACTAGAAAACTATATTGCATTGTTGGATCAGGAAATAGAAGATCTGAATGAGATGCAAAAAATGGTTTTGGTAAATTTGAACGAAGAAAATAATCAAAAGATGGTTTCTGCAGGAGGACTTTTTAATGAAATGGTAATTATATATGAAAAGAAAATTGAGCTGGAAGAGGAGTATAATTCCCTACATTCATTTACTCTTATTAATAATAATTTAATATTTATAGCACAGAAAAGTCTGAAAAAGAATTTAGTTATTTATGGTATTTTAGGTTTGTTGATTGGTGTAATTGTTTCTGCAATAATTGAACTAAATATCCTTATAAGAAAAAGAATAAAATAAGCTTAATACAATTTTTTATTAAAATTCTAAATATATATAAGGGATTTCTTCTATACTTTGTTGTGCTAATAAATAGCAAATAACAGCAATAAAAACAATTGTTATTACTAAAATATATATAACTTTAATCGTTTTTTTCATAATATTCTTTAATTTTCAAGGCGGTTAAATAGGCTCCATATTCCGAGATATGTTGAATGTCACTAAATGTACCCGGAATATTTGATATGAATGTCCCATCAATATATTCAACATTATGAGATATAAGTATTTGTTTAATGTTTTTTATTACATTTTGATAATCTCCTAAAAGTTCTGGATTCATTTTTCTACAGTATACCTCATTAAAAGGTCCAATGTAAAATTTACAATTTATATTATATTCTTTGCATAGAATGATAAAGGCATTTAATAAATCATATTGATAACTTGAAGTAGTATCTATTGTAGGAAATGGTGTTTTATCAGATAAATAATTTTCAGTTGCATTATATTCTAGATTTATTTTATTCTTTTCTTCTTGAAGCTCTGTGGGAGTATAATAGTCTTCTATTTTGATTCTTTCTAATGAGGTGCATTTTTCTTTTTCAACTTTTGTATAAACAGTATCTTCTTTTTTCAATAATAGGTTTAGTTTAGTACTAAACATTTCTTTGTAAGAAGATATTAAGGCATCTGTATATCCGGTTGATATTTGACTTGGGGTTAGCTTCATGAAATTCTTATAAAGGCCTTTTTTATTAGCAATTTCTTTTGTGTTTTGAACGACTGTATAGTCAACATATCTGTCGAAATAAATTTCATTAAATTTACATAAGTCTGTTCTCCAGTACGTTGGATTAATATAATATATTACTTCAAGGTCATTAAATGCCATAGGATTATTTAATATTAAAGGGAAATAAACATTAGCTAATCTGCCGGCACCTGCAAGTGAAAAAAACGTTCTATCCAAATCTATATCATAACTAAGTAGCGTATGGTAGTTCTTGCCTGACATCCAGGCTGCGGTTTCTGATGTACCTAACACGATGATTCCATTAGTTTTTTTTACATCATTGAGAAAATCATAAAAAACAGGATCTGCATTTTTTATATACATTCCTTCTGGAATTCTTATTCTTGAGGTTCTGTAATATTCGTTTTTATATCTATTAGGATCTTGTATATCGACAATAAATAATATAATGGGAATAATTATGAGAGCAACTACTATTGCAATAGTAGAAGAAACCCATAATTTGTATTTTATTATTTTCTTAATTGTTAACATAAGCGGGTTTTTTATCTAAAATATTTGCAGAAGTAATTTCTCCAAATATATAATCAGTAATTTTTGACTGAGTAATGTCTTTTTCATCTAAATATACAAGTATTGTATTCCATTCCCCTTTTTTTTCATTGTTTGAAGATCTTACTTTAATAAGGTATAAATCTTTATTAGTATCATTTGGAATAAGATAATATATGTTTTCCTTACTTGCTTCTATCTTATAATAGTGGCAAATGCTGTCGCTTTTAGAAGATTTATATTCAATATCTATATAAGGGGAGTTGTTATTTTTAAATTCGATTTGGAAAAATGGATTTTTGTTGTAGATGACAGTTGAGACCTTTATGTTTTCTGTGTTTTTTGAAGTTAAATTATTCGTAATTAAAGAAATATCATTTGATTGGTAGTTAAAGAAAAACCAGCCAAAAGTTACAAATATAAATGTTGTTGCGATAGCTAAAGTATTATAAATTTTATGAAATAGTTTTGTCTTAATATTTTCGATAAAATTTTTATAAATATAGATATTCCATATTTTAAACAAGATTAATCCAAATCCGTGCCATAAGCCCCAATATAGAAAGTTTAAAGTGTTGCCATGCCAAATGCCACAAATAATAAATGTAAGAATGTATCCCACAAAAGTTATTAGTAATCTTGGAGATTTTTTAAAGTATTTAGACAGATTTATAACAATTGGTTTGAATATATATTTAAATAAAAAGTTTGAGAATGTCATATGCCATTTTTTCCAAAAAATAGATAAACTTTTAGAGAAATATGGATTGTCAAAGTTTTCAGGAGTTCTAATTCCAATTAAATATGCTGTTCCTATTGCAATGTCGGAATAACCTGAGAAATCAAATAAAATATACAACGAATAAAGCAATAAACTTATAAAAAGATTGTTTTGCCATATTAAATTTTCTCCAAATAATGAAAAGTCAAGAGAGTAATTTATTATAATTGGCACAAGAAAGAACTTTTTAACAACTCCAAGTAATAATTTGAATGTCCCGGCTTTGATCATTATAACTTTATAAGAATTTCTTTTTTGTTTAAGCCAGTAATTAAAATTATTGTATTCGTCAATTGGACCAGCAATAAAACTTGGGAAAAATACTATGTAATTTAAAAAACTTAAAAAATTATATTCGAGTATTTTATTGTTAGCACTATCAATTAGGAAGTGAATTAATCGAAATAATATATACGAAAGTCCTATGCGACTTAGAAGTTTAAACTCTGTAATGCTATAATTTTTGAGTATAAATAGAGTTATTATTATACCAATAAAAATCCCTAGAAATAGTTTTCTCTTTTTTTTTGTTTTGCTTAAAAAATTTCCTGCAAAAAATACTAAAGAAGAAGTAACTAATACAGTTATAATAGATTCTGTGCTACAGATTGTCTTTAGAATAATAAAACTACCAGCTATTAATAGGATATTAGAAACAGTTTTGTTTTTTATAAAAAAAGAACAACAATTATAAATTATTATAAATATTAGGATATATAGAAAAGTACTATTATCTAAAAAAATCATATTTATTGTTTTTGTTCAATTATAAAGTATAATCTAAGTTTTTATTCTGGACAAAAATACAAATCATTTTAATAATTTTATTAAAATGAGATATAATCTATAAAGTTTTTTGAAAGGATCTTATAGTCATGGTGTTTTAAACAATAATTTTTTCCGTTTTTTCCAAGTTCTGCAATATCTTTGGATGATAACTTATTTAAGTTAAGTATAGCATTAGCAATAGCATTAGGATCTTCAGGCTCTATAGAAATACCGCATTTTGCATCACCTACAATATCGTTACCGGCATTAATTGCCTGAATAATTGGTTTTCCAGCCATTAAATAATCAATAAGCTTATTTGGACTAATGCCAAATCTGAATAAGGATTGATTTTGTAAGCCAATAAAAAGGATGTCAAGTTTGTCTAAAATAGCAGGAATTATATTTTTGTCTACTGGGGGCATAAAAAAAATATTTTTAAGATCTTCTTCTATTGCTAATTTCTTTAAATCTTCTTTAAGAGGACCGTCACCAACAAGAAACAGAGAAACAGGCTCATCTTTTAAGATTTTCATGGCCTTTATCAAAGAATCTAGAGCATTTGCTACGCCATGACTTCCTGCATAACCAATTAGTTTGTGACCTTTTTCTTTTTGTTCATTGAATTTTTTAGTGAATTCAGTTGGGATATCCTGGTTTTTATTCCACTCTTCTACAATAATTCCATTAGGAACATGTTTGAATTTGTTTTCGTTTAAACCATGTTCTTTCATGTGATTATATGCATTTGGTAACATTGAAATTACAATATCACTATGTTTATATGCATAATTTTCAGCTCTTTGCATTATCATAATAAAGGGATGGAATTTAGAATATCCACCTAATTCTTTTGGAGATAATGGCCATAAGTCATGAACTTCGTAAACTAGTTTTGCATTTGCGAATTTAGCAATTTTTTTACATGGGTATATATCGAGTGGATAGGTTGAAGATGCAATAACTACTTCTGGATTAAAAGTTTTTACTAAAGTGTTTTTACATTTTTTTAATCCATTTATAAATGCACGCATATTTTTTATTCTGTCCAATCCATTACCAGAATATTTAGGCGTATTTATAATAAAGTAATCGACTCCTTCGATATTTTTGTTTTGGTATTTTTCTTTAAATTCGAATTGTACATTTCTGACATGTGCCTGAGATGCACATACTATGAGTACTTTATGACCCATTTCTGCCCAATATTTAGCCATAAAATGAGGCCTGAACTCCATTCCTAATTTTGGAGAACCTGCATAATGGTTTACAAGTAGTATATTCATTTAATCTTTATGATTTATAATCGCTTCAACAATGTTTTGACCTGCTTTGCCTTTTCCGTAAAGATCTTTTTCGAAATCTGGACTAAAAGTTTTAAGCTTTTCAACACCATTAATAATGCTTTTTGTATTACTTCCGACAACGACATTAAATGAATTATCAACTAATTCAACCCATTCGGTTTCGTCTCTTAAGGTTAAGCAGAGTTTGTCAAAGAAAAATGCTTCTTTTTGTAAACCTCCGCTGTCTGTCATTACAAAATCACAGCTTTTCAATAAGTCTATCATTTCTAAGTAACCAACCGGATCAATAATATTTATGTTTTTCTCATCAATATCAAGATTGTTTTTCTTGATAATATTATTGGTCCTAGGGTGTAGAGGTAAAATTATTTGATGAGATTTGCTTAATTCAGTAAGTGCTGAAAATATAGATTTTAACCTATTTAGATCATCGGTGTTCTCAGCTCGATGAATTGTACAAAGAATAAATTTTTCAGATGTTGAAATTTCAGGTTTCTGAGATTTTGAAGAGTAATAGATAGCTGCATCCTGCATTACATCGCCACTTTTTAAAATCGAAGTGTCAATATTTTCGTAGCCTTCTTTATTTAGATTTGTTATGGCTTGATCTGTAGGACAGAATAGTATGTCCGAAATTCTATCAGTTAGAATTCTGTTTACTTCTTCTGGCATTGCCATATTGAATGAACGTAAGCCTGCCTCAACGTGAGCAAGTTTAATATGTAGTTTCTTCGCTGCTAATGCTCCTGCTAATGTCGAGTTTGTGTCACCATATACTAAAACCCAGTCAGGTTTTTCGTCAATTAGTACTTTTTCAATTTTTTCAAGCATTTGCCCAGTCATTGCACCATGCCCTAATCCATTTATATCTAAAAAATAGTCTGGTTTTGGAATATCCATTTGTTCGAAAAATATATCAGACATATTAGAGTCGTAATGTTGTCCCGTATGAACAATGATTTCTTTTAATTCATTATTGTGATTATCCCTGATATATCTGCTGACTACAGCTGCTTTTATAAATTGAGGTCTGGCCCCGATTATTGTTACAATTTTTAGCATTTTATTATGGTACTTTATAAGATTGCAAAGATAGAAATTAATAACTTATTTAAAAATAATGAATTTTGTTGTTAAGTAAAAAGATATAAGTTTATTCTGTAACAAAGATCTTAATTAAAAACTTTTGATAAAGTGTGTATGTTTAAAATAATTTAGATTGTTTAAGTTTTTTTTTATATTAATAAAATGTTTTGTCAAAGTTTAAACATACTTAAAATATGAAGAGGCAATATTATATTTATTTATTTTTAGCAATGTTTTTTATTGCAAGTTTTAGTTCTTGTACAGTAAAAAAACGCTCATATCAACCAGGTTTACGTTGATTGGCATAACTTGAATAAGAAGTCTAAAAGTAACTTAAATGATGAAATATTTGAACATGTAAAATGTGATAATGAAGAAGTAAGAATTCTAGAGAAATCTGACGATAAGGAAAAGGCTGTTTTAGAAAAATCCGTTAAAAATAGCGAAGGTTTTAATCAATTTGAAATAATTCAAGAAGAAGAACCACTTTATGCATCTGGAGATGAAAATCTGGATGTGACTGAGATAACAAACCATATAACTAAAAAGAATTCATTTTCAATTAATGAAAAAAACAGGAAGTGTGAAGAATATCAGCCTATCAAAAAAGAAAAAATACAAAAAAAGACAGATTTGCCAGAAGATAGCACAAGCTTGCATTGGGCAGCAATAGTTGGTTTTTTTTTCTGGGATACTTGCCTGGTTGTCAATGGTTTGTATTTTATTAAGTGGTTTTTCGATATTGTTATTTATACCTTGTAGCATACTTTTAAGTATAGTTGGAATAATATTTTCTACTATAGCATTGCGGCAGATATCAAATGACCCCGATAAATATAAAGGGAAACAACTTGCAGGTCATGGACTATTTATTAGTGCTATAAACCTGTCTTTATGGCTTCTTATTGTCATAGGAATATTTATTCTTTAGGAATTTTATTTATTTTATTTCATGCAATATTTGCATCAGACTTTTGTGTTTGTTTTAATCAAGTTTTATTATTTTTATTATTTTTTCTAAAAGCTACATAAATTTGAACTAAATTTGCATACTGTTTTTTTAAATAAAAAATAAATGAGAGTTTATAGATATTTCATTATTGTATTTGGTGTAGTTTTTTTTGCCAATTTGTTTTATTCATGTAATATAAATGAAGAAAAGTCAAAAGAAAACAACACAACTGATATTACTATTTTACCATTACTTCCTGAGGAAACTGTTGATGAATATACCCCATTTTTTTGGGGATATACAGCAGATGATAATCTCTTTAAAGATGTACATTCACTTGGGAGTACGGACTATTTACACCCATTGGATATAGGAAGAAAAGCTTTATTTGCAATACATGCCGGCGCAAAAGAAAATGATATGGTTTTACTTGGATATGGAGAGAAATATCTGAACTTTTTGATGGAATACCCGTATGTTTATGAAGATTCAACTTCCAGAGTATATAATTATTCATTTACACATAAAGAATTTAAGGAAAAAAAATGGTGGTCGGGAATGGCAAATTCAGTAGTTGCATTAGCTTTTCTAGAAGGAGCGGAGGTTTATGAAGATACAATATATTATCATCACTTTGAGAAAGCAATAAACGGGGTAATTGAAAATGTTTCTGACGGAGGTAGTGGTATTGAGTTTTCTGATAGTGCTAAATGGTATCTTGAGTATGTTAATACTGAAAGGAATGATGAAAATTCTTATTTTGTCTTGAATGGTTTTTTGTTTTCATTATTAGCAATTGATATTATTGCGGAAAAGACAGATAATCCGGTGTATTTTGACGCATATGAAAAAGGAGTAAATGCTTTTAAGCTAAATAGAGATGCTTTTGTATATGATAATGAATCATGGACAAATTATATGTTAAATCCACGAACAATTGAATCCACTCATTATAGTATTTATGATGTTCTGTTATTTAAGTCATTATTGTCTTGTACATATAATTCTGTTTTTGTTGATGAAATTTTAAAACGTCAGAATATATTACTTAATTCATATCCGATTTATAAAAAAAAGATTGATGAAAACTCTGTTTTTTTGTTTAGTTGTATTGGACCACCACATCCATACTGGATTGATACATATCAGATGGAGTTGAGGTATTATAAAAATAATGAGCATATAAAAACAAGTCGTTTGCCTGCAAAAGATTTTAGTATTCCGATAAATGACAGAGCTTTTTTATTAGATACAATAGAAACAGAACAAATTGATAGCATAGGAGTATTTGCATTATATAATTCAGATACATTAAATATTTACAAGATAGGTACTGGTGATATTGAGGCAATAAACTCTGATAAACACGTTGAGACAAAATACCAATTATCAACTTTACTAAATATGGAAAAAGTTAATAATAATAATACAGTGTTAGTATTGTCTGAGGAAATTGAACCTGATGAATTGAATCGTGGCACCATTAGGCTTAATCTTGAAAAACCTTTGAATATTGATAAAAACAGACTTTTTGGTGTTTTATTTTATGCAAATGCAAATATTGACAATTTAATGATAACCATAATTGATAACAAGGGAGTGAGTGCAAACCGATATTATATTGTTCCTGATGCAAATGAGGATAATTTGTTATTGTTCAATAAACTGGGATTTAATAATATCGAAAGTCTAGATATTGAAAATATAACAGAATTGCGCATTGATGTTTATGCTAAAACGTCTAACTCAGATTCGGATATTTTGATTAGGTTGGGGGATATTCTTTGTTTCGAAAATAATTTTCAATTACAAAACTTTTTTTATAAAAATGATTTTTATTTTCCTGAACTGGAGTTGAGGGGGAATATTTATTAGAAAAAAAAGGTTCTAATAAGTATTATATAAGTTCTTTATAAAATTCTAACAGTTTCTTTTCCTCAGCTCCCCAATTATACTTTTCTTTTACAAGTCTTTTACCATTATCTCCCATTGCTTTTGCCTCTTCAGGATTGTTTTTAATATAATTTATAGCATTTGCAATTTCTTTAGGGTCCGTAGGATCAACACATATTCCACATTTGTTATCTTCTATTATAAGTTTCCATAATGGAAAGTTTGAGCCAATAACTGGTAATCCTGAAGCCATATACTCAAATATTTTATTTGG
>CAYUWD010000049.1:10931-23553 GCA_964448235.1 uncultured Bacteroidales bacterium
CTGATAAACGGAGTAGCGGTAACAATCCCATCAATTCTTTTTGCAATTCTGTCTTCGTAGATTTCAACAAAAAAAGCAAGTGGTTTTCTTATGATTTTAGATATATATGGTTTGCTAGCTATTTGCCTTGGTAAATCTTCGTGAGAATCAAAAATTACTTTGTATTTTTGTTTTTTTAGTTTTAAAGCAATTCTCAATAATTCGGGGTCGTGTATGTGGTAAATATCAGCTTTAATTGATAATGCTTTATTGTAAGCATGTTTTGTTTTTTTTAGAAATCTTTCTTTTCTTCCTGATGGTTTGCCAATATCGTGTATAGTTATTCCGTTTTTTATTTCATTACCTAATCCATCTGCAACAATAATGTGAATATCGTTCCATTTTTTTGATAGTGAAGTACATTCTTTATGGAAAATTCTGACATCAAATCTTTTATGAACAGTAGTAATGTGGCAAATTTTAGTCATTATTTATCAATATTATTGGTATTTTTAAAAAAGAATAGTCCGATTAACATGAAAAATAGTCCTCCATGAGTTAATAGACTAGTGAAAAGGGCACTGTTTAAAAACAAAACAAGATAAAGAAACGTTAATCCAAAAAATGAGTGATGCATATGTAATGAATCCAGAAAACGAAATATTATAGCTGCAATAAAAGCGAAAACCATGCTTCCAAATATGCCAAAATTCATATATCCATCTCCAATAATTCCTGTATTACAACTTGTCTCAGGTTTATTGTAAATATAATCTCCCATAAGTAAAGCGGGATCTAAATCATAAGGATAGTCAAAAAATGGAGAGAAAATACTGTGTGAAAGCATTACATGATTATCATTAAAGAATGTAAAATAATTATCACTGATGTATACAGGAAGGAAAAACATTCTTCTTACAAAAATAGATTCAGGGAGTATGTTTCCTGTAGTTTTCGTAAAAATAAATGTAAGAAATAAAACACCAATTATTCCACTAATCATTAAGCCTGCTTTTGAATAATAATCTTTTAAGAAATAAAAAGCAATAATAACAAATATTGAAAGGAAAACCGATTTATGAGGATTGATCATAAAAATGTATAACATAAGTACAATGCCACTAATCCATAATAATCGATTTTTTCTTAAAAGACCGTAAACAATTAATGAAGGAAGAAGAACTTTTGTCAATTGGCCAAAAAAGTATGAAGTAAAAATATTACTGTGTAGCTTTGCGTTTGCTCTAATTTCATATATTGCACTCCCAAAAGAAAATACATTTTTATTTATTGTAAACCCATAGGTTAAAAAGAATGGAATTATCATAATTAGAGTTATTCCAAAAAGTAGATATTTTTGATCACTAAATTTGAGATTTATAGATTTTATTTGTGGAAAATTTAAATATTTACTTGTGAGAAAAAAGATGAAAATTATTGATAATATTGGTATAAATACTGTTGTGCCAGCAAATTGATACATTATAATTGATGGAATACATAATCCCATTCCGGCAAAAACACTTAATATATATATAAATCCTGAAGGTTGTTTTATTACAAAAATTCTAATTGTTAATATTCCTAGAAGAATAAAACCTAGTATAGCTTTTTCTAATACTATGTCTAAATTAAATCCCTTATCATTAAAAAATGGTAAAACGAAAAAAAAGTACTCATATAAAAGGATTGCATAAAATAATATAAAACCTATTGTATGTATGTTTTTATTTGAAAGAATCCTTGTTAACATTTGAAAACTTTAAATAGATTTGTCATATTTTCGGCAAATTGATAATATTAACAAATAATAGATTAAATATGCGCTTAAATTAATAATTGTGTAAAGTAATAAAAAATATTCAATATTTAAATTCTTGAATAAAATTAGGCTTGAGATTGCTACAAAATATAAAATTTGCCATATAGCTAGCGTTTTTAATTTTTCTAATACTGTAAAACTAATGCTTAATGGTGATACTATAAATTGTATAGCAAAAGCAGGAACCAAAATGGCCGAGTAAATACCCGATTCTTTCCATGTGTCAGAAAAAACAAAACTAAAAAGTTCTTGTCCCCAAAATATTATAGCAATTACAAATGGGAGTATTCCTATAGTTAGATACAGACTGGTTTTTATTACATTTTTTAGTAAAGGTTTACGCCCTTTAATTTTATCGCTAAATTCTTTTAACAATACCTGAGATAATGAAGCTGTAATAAAAGCTATTGGTACTGCTAAAATCTGTCTGCTTAAATCATAATAGCCAACAGTATGGGCAGAGAAAAACTTATTAATTATAAACACAGGGAGAAGCATGCTGG
Source organism: uncultured Bacteroidales bacterium (assembly GCA_964448235.1). Lineage (GTDB taxonomy): Bacteria > Bacteroidota > Bacteroidia > Bacteroidales > ML635J-15 > Bact-19. Next base: position 13,236 of record CAYUWD010000049.1, read on the forward strand.
TAGTGTTTAAAATAGCAGGTAATGCTTGATATTTAGGGAATCCACTGTATCGTTTTAATGATGATTTTACTTTTTTTACTGAAATTGTTTTTAAAGTAAATCCTTTCTTTTTTATTTGATAAATTCCTGACATATTATTAGTAAGGCTACCAATAATATCTCCAATAAATAATCCAATATTTGATGTTAGAATGCCAAAAATAGATTGAGTTATCCCTTCGGAACTTCTTCTAAAAACTTTATTTGTTGCAATAGCTTTAAATGCACCATTTCTAGTTAACCAATAGTTCATCATTTGATATGAGCTGAAAAGAAAAGTACTTAGTGGAACAAAGTATAACCAAAAACTGTATTTAGATGGAAAATCGAGAATGTTAATTATTGAGTTTTTAAAAAATATTATAACAAATAATACAAATGTGTTAATTAGTAGCGAAATAATAATGCCTCCAATTACAATGCTGTTGGCTTTTCTATCTTCTTCTGGTAAAACAACTGCTAATTCGTATCTTAAGGTTGAGAGAATTATCAAAATTCCGGTTATACTCATATAAACTGCGAATGCTCCAAAAACTTCTGGAGAATATAACCTTCTTAGGATAAGTTGAAAACCAATTAGTATCAATTGGGCGATAGCAGTTCCCGAAACTAATGTAGCAACATTCTTAAAGATAGAATTTTTTAATATGTTTTTAATTTTCATTAAATGAGCTCTTAATTACATTAAGATTTATAAGGAAACAAAGTTATTAAAAATGGGATAATGTTTTCATTACTTTAAAAAGTATTTTTAATCTTATATAATTGCCGTTATATTTTTGTATTTTTGTTTTAATAATTATACTCAATAATGCTAAAAATCTTTTGTCAAAATAAATATATACAAGAGAAGAAATATGTTCTTGATATTTTGTTAGTTGAAGTATTGGGTTTAGATTATGAAATGTGTTTTCATGAAATGGAGCAATATCAAATTTGTTTTGATGATAAAAAAATAATTATTAATGATTGCTTTTTTTCAAAATTTGATGAAGATTGCCATTATTATGTTGATTCAAATAATATCCCTTCAAAGATTATTAGGGCAAAAGTAGACAGCTCATATTTTAATGATCTTATTGTAATATACGGAGATGATAAAATACAGATAGACAAAGATAAATCATATATAGGGGCTGATTTATTAGCAAGTTCTTTCTTTATGCTTACTAGGTGGGAAGAGATAGCAAATCAAAATAAGGACAAACATGGGAGGTTCTACGAAAATGATTCTTTGTCTATAAAATGGAAGTTTAATAATAGACCAATTGTAAATGAATATGTAGAGTTTTTGTGGAATGTTTTACTTGAAATGGGTTTTTCTCATAAAAGAAAGGAAAAATTATTTAGATTTATTCCAACTCATGATGTGGATTTTTTATTAAAGTATGATAGCCTTTTTAAATGTTTTAAGTGTTTAGCTGGTGATTTATTTAAACGAAAAAGTTTAAAGACATTTTTTGTAAATTTAAAAAAGATTAAAAATGTAAAAAAGGGTAATGATAAAGACGTTTATGATACTTTTGATTTTTTGATGGATATCTCAGAATCGAAATCTATTAAATCAAGGTTTTATTTTATGCCCGGGAGTAAAAGTGAAAAAGATGTAAGCTATGATATTGGTAACAAGAATTGCATTCTGATAATAAACAGAATTCTTGACAGAGGTCATATTGTGGGAATACATCCAACTTATAACTCATATAATAATTTAGTAAAACTAAAGTCTGAGATAGAAAGATTAAAAATAATTACTTCGAAACTTACTGAAGGACGTCAACATTTTTTAAGATTTCAAAATCCAAAAACCTGGCAGATTTGGGAAGATAATAATTTAAAAGTTGATTCTACTATTGGGTTTTATGAAAATATTGGATTCAGAGCAGGTATTTGTCAGGAATACACGGTTTTTAACATAAAGACAAGAAAAAAACTAAATTTAAAAGAAAGACCATTAATTGTGATGGATACAGCCTTAAGAAAACTTACTGACGATAAGAATAAATTTGTTGAAAACTGTTTACTAATTTTAAGAACTGTAAAAAAATATAATGGAGATTTTGTGTTATTATGGCATAATAATAATCTAAATATTAATGAATGGAAATCCTGGAATGAAGTATATTGTGAATTATTAAATAATGTATAATTATTTTACTTCAAATTATCATAATACCATTTAATAGCTATTTTTAACCCATTGTGTACATCATATTTAGGATTATAACCCAAGAGACTTTTGGCTTTTTCAATTGATGCAAGAGAATCTTTAATGTCACCAGTTCTTATAGGACCATATTTTGGTTTGATGTCAGCAATTTTGGAATCAAATTCAGATAATCCTTTAATAAGTTCTTCAGTTAAATCATTTAGGCTATTACTTTCTCCATAGGCAATATTAAATACTGTATTTATGGCTTTGCCATTTGTTGTTGTTGCAGCTAATTCATTTGCTTGTACCACATTTGAAATATATGTAAAATCTCTTGATTGAGTTCCATCTCCATGAATAACTGGTGCCTCATGTTTGATAAGAGACTTAATGAATTTTGGAAAAACAGCAGCATAGGCACCATTAGGGTCTTGATTTCTCCCAAAAACATTAAAATATCTTAAGCCTATAGTTTCGATCCCATATATTTTACTAAATACATTTGCATACAGCTCGTTTACATATTTTGTGATAGCATAAGGAGATAAAGGATTTCCTATTTTCTCTTCAATTTTTGGCAAGTCTTTAGAATCTCCATAAGTAGATGAACTAGCTGCATAAACGAAACGTTTTATTTTATTATCTCTAGCTGCTATTAGCATATTAAGAAAGCCGTCAATGTTTACACTATTAGTTGTAATTGGGTCATTTATTGATCGAGGGACAGAGCCTAAAGCTGCTTGATGTAGAATAATATCTACACCATTGCAAGCTTCTTGACAAACATTAATATTCCTTATGTCTCCATGAATGAAATTAAAATTAGATTTGTTTAAGTGTTCAACTATGTTTTTTATTTTACCTGTAGCAAGATTATCAAGACATATTATTTCATTATTTTGATTAATAAGTTTTGAAATAATATTCGAACCTATAAAACCTGCTCCACCAGTTATTAAAACTTTTGAGTTTTGAATTAATCTTATGTTTTTATTTTGCATAGTTAATAGAACGTGTTTCGCGAATAACAGTAATTTTTACCTGACCGGGATATGTCATTTCATCTTGAACTTTTTTAGCAATTTCGTAGCTTAGTTTTTCAGATTCTGCATCTGTAACTTTTTCACTACCTACGATAACTCTAAGTTCACGACCTGCTTGGATAGCATATGTTTTAAGAACTCCAGGATATGATAATGCAAGAGCTTCGAGATCTTTTAGACGTTTAATGTATGATTCTACAATTTCACGTCTTGCACCAGGGCGAGCACCTGAAATGGCATCACAAACTTGAACTATTGGTGCTATAAGACATGTCATTTCTATTTCGTCGTGATGAGCTCCAATTGCATTGCAAATATCAGGTTTTTCTTTGTATTTCTCAGCTAGTTTCATTCCATAAACAGCATGCGGTAATTCTGGTTCTTCGTCAGAAACTTTTCCAATATCATGAAGTAATCCGGCACGTTTTGCAATTTTTGGATTTAATCCTAATTCTGAAGCCATAATAGCAGAAAGGTTGGCACATTCACGCGAATGCTGAAGTAGGTTTTGACCATAAGATGATCTGTATTTCATTTTACCTACCATTCTTATTAATTCGGGATGTAATCCATGTATTCCAAGATCAATAGTTGTGCGTTTTCCAACTTCTACAATTTCTTCTTCAATTTGTTTTCTTGTCTTATTCACAACCTCTTCTATTCTTGCTGGGTGTATTCGTCCATCAGTGACAAGTTGATGAAGAGATAGTCTTGCAATTTCTCTGCGAACAGGGTCGAAAGCAGATAATAAAATCGCTTCAGGAGTATCATCAACAACAATTTCTACTCCTGTTGCTGCTTCAAGAGCACGAATGTTTCGTCCTTCACGTCCAATGATACGACCTTTAAGCTCATCACTTTCGATATGAAAAACAGTAACAGAATTTTCAATAGCTGTTTCAGTAGCAACGCGTTGAATAGTCTCAAGTACAATCTTTTTTGCTTCCTTATTCGCTGTCATTTTTGCTTCGTCAATAATTTCGTTTATGAGTCCTATAGATTCAGAGCGAGCTTTTTCCTGTAATGATTCAAGAAGTTCTTTTTTTGCTTCTTCAGCAGATAAGCCTGAAATGGTTTCGAGTTTTGTAATCTGTTCACTTTGCATTTTTTCAAGCTCTTCAGATCTTTTCTCAACATGTTCAAGTTGTTTGTCAAGATTCTCTCTGACTATCTCAACTTCTTTTTTTAACCTCTGTGCCTCTTCAGTCTTTTGGCTTAAATGAGCTTCACGTTGTTTTATTCTATTTTCGGCTAAAGCAATTTTTTGATTTCGGTCATTACTTAAGTTTTCATGTTCTGACTTTAATTGTAAGAATTTTTCTTTAGCTTGTAGCTCTTTCTCTTTTCTAATAACCTCAGATTCAGCTTTTGCTTCTTCAATCATTTTTATTTTCTTTTTCTTTAGAGCTATATCCCATAAGAAAAAAGAAATAACTCCACCACCTACAAAGGTAGCTACTGCAATAATTATAGCTATTGGTTCCATATATTTAATTTATTTATAAAAAAAGCCCGTATTTAATTCTTTAATGTTAAAAAAACCCCTGTGTAAACATGGGTGGGACCGCCAGTTAATATTCAACTTCCAATGATTGTACAAACAATATAATTTTGCTAGCAAAATTAATTAAGGCCTGTTGTCAAGAAACTGAGATAAATCCCAATTTTGTTAGTGTTGAGTTTCACAACTTTTAAAGAATCAATACGGGCAATATATTAATTACCTACTTATATTTTAAAGAACGTTTACTCTTTCGACATCACTTCTTCAAGTGCAAAATTTATTTTTTTTATTTCGTTAATAATTGGTGTTATGTCTTCGTTTTCTTCATTTTCAATCATTTTTACCGCAAACATTATTACTGTCATAGCAAGGTAATCCTGATCATCTTTGTTTTTATATCCTCGCTTTTTATATTGTAATAAAGTTTCGTTAATGGATTGTGAAGCTTTTCGAATTAACTCTTCTTGTTTACTATCTCCTCGTTTTATGCTGATAGGATATGTACGTTCACCAATATTTATATTTATTATTAACTTATCGTCCATTAAACTATTTGTTCAAAAGAGCAATGCAATTATCAATTTCCCGTATTATTTTATTTAACTTAATTTTAGCATTACTATCTCCATTGTCAGAAGAATTCATAGTCTTTGCCAATTTTAAATTTTCATACTTTCTTTCTATTTGTTGATGTTTTTCTTTATATATATTTAGTTTTTCATTTAAATTGTTTACCTCATTAGATAATTCATCATTAATCTTCTTTTCATTATTATACAATGAAATAATTTCATGTATATTATTATTTAAAGTGTTTAATATTTTGTTGTATTCTTCGTTCATTTATATGAATGTATAATAATACAAAAATAAGGCATTTTTTTTTCAAAAGCAATATTAAGATGTTAGATTTGCAAAATATTTTTAATAAATTTATGAATAGTCAAAAATATAGTTTGTTCTTTGTTGGTATATGCTTGTTTTTTAGCTCATTTGGGCAGATAAAAAATTATAAAGATTATTTTATTCCTCCTTTAAAAATAGAACAATATTTAGCAGGAAATTTTGGGGAACCTCGTAGTAGACATTTTCATACAGGCTTGGATTATCGAACATATTCTGATGGTAAAGAAGTTGTTAGTATTGCTGATGGGTATGTTTCACGCATTATAGTTTCTCCTTGGGGATATGGAATGGCATTGTATATTAATCATCCTAATGGCTATACTTCATTATATGCTCATTTGAGTGAGTTTGTGCCGGAAATTGAACATTTTGTTGAACGAATTCAGTATAATAATAAAACTTTTGCTATTGATACTGTTTTAAAATCTGATATGTTTGATTTTAAGCGTGGAGAAACAATTGCATATAGTGGAAATACTGGATTTAGCGAAGGACCTCATTTGCATTTCGAAATTCGAGAAACAAAAACAGAATATCCGGTTAATCCGTTAGAATCGGTGTATCATGTTAAAGATGATAAAGCCCCGGAAGTTAGTAAAGTAATTGTATATCCATTATCAAATAAATCAAGAATTAACGGAAGTAATTATAAAAAATCATTTAATACAAAAAAAGAAAGTTTAGGAAAATACTCTATAAACTCAAACATATTTGTTGGAGGACCAATTGCACTTGGGGTTGCTTATGTTGATAGAATGACGGGTACAACAAACAGATATGGTGCAAAGACTGTAAAACTTTTTATAAATAATGAATTGATCTATCATTCTGAAATAGAAAAATTAGATTTTGATAAACAAAGGTGTAAGAATAGTGTTTTTGATTATGATTACTATTTAAATAATAAATTACATGTTCAGAAACTATTTGTTGAGCCTAATAATGATTTAAAAATATTCCAATATGTTGTAAATAACGGTACATTTCATGTTCCGGATGGAGAAAGAAAAAGCATTAGAATAGAAATTATTGATTACTGCGGTAACAAATCTAATGTATCATTTAATTTGGTAGGTAATGATGTGTGTTTCTCGGAAATGGAAGGAGAAAACAATAAGTTAAGTTGGAACGAGTCACATATTCTGGTTGAAGATATGTGCAGAGTTGAAATAGATTCGGCAGTGTTGTTTTTTGACCAGGAAATTGCATTTGAAAAAGTAAATGAAAGTAAGTATTCTCCTGTTTATAAGATAGGAGAGGAAAATATCCCTGTAAAAAGAGATTTTATAATTAGCTTTTATATTCCTGACGAATATTTATATTTATCCAATAAAATGTTTATTGTAAGGGAAAGAGAAGGGAAATACAGGTATATAAGTCCAATTTATTCACAAAAATATATTTCGGCATCATCTAGTTATTTTGGGAAATTTTATTTATGGATTGATACAATCCCTCCTGTTATCAAACCAGTTAATATCTCAGCTAATCGAAACATGAGTAATAGAGAGTATATAGAGCTTGAAATTGAAGATAATTTTTCAGGAATTTATGATTATAATATGTATATTAATGATACATGGGTTCTTGCTAAATACGATCCAAGAAAAAAAAGATTGCGTTATTATTTCGATAAAAATATGCCTCAGGCGGATTTATATAAAATGAAGCTAATAGTAACAGATAATGTAAATAATATCGTTGAGACAGTAATAGATTTTAAATATTGATATTTGATTTCTTGTTAATTTCATAAAAAAGGACGTAATTTATAAGTACAAAATTTTTAAAATGCATAAAAACGGTTGTATAAGTTTAAGAGGGGTAAGAGTTCATAATCTTAAAAACATAAATCTTGATATACCACATGGGAAATTAGTCGTAATTACTGGCCTATCTGGTTCAGGTAAATCATCTTTGGCTTTTGATACGCTTTTTGCTGAAGGTCAGAGAAGATATGTTGAAAGTTTATCTTCTTATGCACGTCAGTTTTTAGGTAGAATGAATAAACCTGAGGTAGATTTTATCGATGGGATTCCTCCAGCAATTGCAATTCAACAAAAAGTTAATACTAGAAATCCTAGATCTACTGTTGGTACTTCAACAGAAGTATATGATTATTTGAAGTTGTTGTTTGCTCGTATTGGTAAAACATATTCTCCAGTATCTGGAAAAGTTGTAAAAAGAGATAGTGTAGCTGATGTAGTTGAAGTAATTCAGAAAATGTCTGAAGGAACTAAGGTCGTAATTTGTTTTTCATATTTTTTTAATGATGTTCAATCTAAAGAGGAGCAATTAGATCTAATTCAAAAGCAAGGCTATAACAGAGTTGTTTATGATGAAAAATTACATCTTATTGATGATTTTAAAGAAAGGGTAAAAAGTAATAAAGACAAATTTATAAAAATCGTACTAGATAGAGTAAGTGTAAAAAAAGAAGATTCTCAAATAGGAAGATTATCTGATTCTGTTCAAACTGCATTTTATGAAGGTAGGGGAGAGTGTTGTATATTAAGTTTCGAAGGTGATAAAAAGTATAGTCAAATTTTTACAAATAGATTTGAAGCTGACGGAATTGAATTTGAAATTCCTACTGAACATTTATTTAGTTTTAATAATCCGATAGGTGCATGTTCTAGATGTGAAGGTTTTGGTAAAATACTTGGTGTAGATGAAGATCTTGTTATTCCCAATAAAAGTATTAGTATTTATGATGATGCTGTTGTTTGTTGGAGAGGTGAAGTGATGCAACAATGGAAAATGGAATTTATTAAGTCTGCGTCAAAATATTCGTTTCCAATTCATAGATCGTATTATGAGCTATCGGAAGATGAGAAAGATTTATTATGGTATGGTAATGATAACGTTTCTGGGATAAACGACTTTTTTGATTATTTGGAAACTAGGAAACAGAAGATACAGTATCGTGTGATGATATCGCGTTATCGTGGCAAAACTATTTGTCCTGATTGTAAAGGTAAAAGACTTAAAAAAGAAGCGCAATATGTTAAAGTAAGTAAACATACAATAGGAGATCTAATTGATTTGTCAATTTATAAGCTGAAAGAATTTTTTGATAAATTAAAACTTTCTAAATATGAGATTGAGGTTTCATCAAGATTGGTTGACGAAATAAAATTAAGATTAAATTCTATTATAGATGTTGGATTAGGTTATTTAAGTTTAAACAGATTGTCATCTACATTATCAGGAGGAGAATCGCAACGAATTAATCTAGCTACAATGTTTGGGTCTGGATTAGTTGGATCTCTTTATATATTAGATGAACCAAGTATTGGATTACATCCTGTTGATACTCAGAACTTAATAAAAGTTTTAAAAAGTCTTAGAGATAGAGATAATACTGTTGTTGTTGTTGAACATGATGAAGAAATAATAAGATCAGCTGATTATATTATTGATATTGGCCCAAAAGCTGGAAATTATGGTGGCGAAGTTGTTTATGCTGGTACAGTTGAAAAAATGATTACTGAATGTGATAGTTTAACTGCCCAATATTTGATTTCGAAACTTAAAACAAAAGATTTTTATCATAGACAAAAGTGGAGCAATTATATTATGATAAAAGGCGCTCGCCAGCATAATCTTAAGAATATTGATGTTAAATTTCCTTTAGGAGTTGCAACTGTTGTTACTGGTGTAAGTGGCTCTGGAAAAACAACTTTAGTGAAAAATATATTGTTTCCTGCTGTAAAGAAAGTGTTAGGCCATTATGCAGATAAAACTGGAGAACATGATTCTCTTAGTGGTGATGTACATATGGTAAGCGATATTGAGTATGTTGACCAAAATCCAATAGGAAAGTCTTCTCGCTCTAATCCTGCAACATATATAAAGGCTTATGATGAAATAAGAAAATTGTATGCAGATCAAAAACATGCTAAAGCAAATGGTTTTAAACCTTCTCATTTTTCTTTTAATGTTCCTGGTGGTAGATGCGAAGTTTGCCAAGGTGAGGGTGAGATAACTGTAGAAATGCAATTTATGGCAGATGTGCATTTGGTCTGTGAAGAATGTGGAGGGAAACGATTTAAAGATGATGTTTTAGATGTAAAATATAATGATAAAAGTATTTTTGATGTTTTAGATATGCCTATTAGTGAGGCTGTTGAGTTCTTTAAAACGGGAACCGGTAGAACTGAGAAGAAAATCACAACTTTATTACAGCATTATGTCGATGTTGGTTTAGGTTATGTGAAATTAGGACAATCATCTAATACTCTTAGTGGTGGAGAAAGTCAGAGAATCAAGTTAGCGAGTTTTTTAAGTAAAGAGAAGATGTCTCCAATGATTTTTGTGTTTGATGAACCAACTACAGGTTTGCATTTTCATGATATTAGTAAACTCTTACAATCTTTCGAAAGAATAAGATCAAAGGGACATAGTTTAATAATAATTGAACATAATCCTGAGATTATAAAATTTGCCGACTGGATTATTGATTTAGGTCCAGAAGGTGGAGAAAAAGGAGGAGAACTTATTTTTACTGGTACACCAGAGGATATATATAAATTTAAGAAGTCTAAAACAGGAAAGTTTATTAAATGATAAACTTATTTATCTTCAGCTTTAATTTTAATGATAGATCTGTTTTTATCTCCTGAGTTCCGCAGGTTTTTATAGCCCAAAAGCTTAAACTAAAGATTATAAGCA
>CAYUWD010000050.1:0-17963 GCA_964448235.1 uncultured Bacteroidales bacterium
TAAGGACATCAAAAACCCAGAACAAATAAAGTTTCTTTTTAAAAAGAAAGTTGATAATACTCCATTCACAGTAGAATCATATAGCAAGGCAATGGCTATGGGACATCTGAGAAATTCGGAACTGAATGAGTTATTTACAAATGAGTATTCTTCTTCAATTCCGGAAGATAGTGATTGGTTTTATAGACAGAATGCTTTTCAAAAACCTGGATTAAACAGATTTAGGCAAATGGATATGCGCTGTTTTATGGGTGAGTTAGTCCTTACAAAAATTGATAGAGCGAGTATGGCTAATAGTCTTGAGGTTAGGGTTCCTTTTCTAGAGAATGAATTAGTAAATTTCTTGATGAAAATTCCTGTCCAAATGCTGTACAGAAAAGGATATAAAAAATATCAGCTATATCAACTTATTAAGAAACAATTACCTAGTGAAATTTTATTACGGAATAAACAAGGTTTTGTCGGGCCTGATAGTTATTACGAAGATGACAATTGGTATCGTGAAATTATTATGAATTCTAGTTTAGTGAAAGATAATATATTAAATTTAGAAATTCTTGAGACATATTTGCAGAATAAAGAATATTGGAAATTGTGGAAGGTTTCCGTTTTAGAGTTTTGGTATCGTAGATGGTTTAATTAATATAGTAGTATTAAGTTATAAGTTTTTGGTTTATGTATAGTTTTGTTTTTGTAGTTTGTGGAAGTCGCATACATGTAGAAACCTTGAATTTTAGTTTGAAGTTTTTAAGACATTTTAGTCATTATCCAATAATTGTAATCACTGATAGTAAGCGAAATGAGATTCCAATCGTTCATGATAATATTATTAGTGTTGATACGCCAGAAGACATGAATCATCATGAGGCGAGTATTTACCTTAAAACAGGTTTACATAAGTGGGTAGATTTGGATAATCACACATATTGCTATCTTGATTCTGATATTGTTACTGTTGATAGTAAATGCAATGATATTTTTCAAAATAAACCAAATCCAATTATCTTTGCTTCAGATCATTGTGCCTTTGAGGAATTTAGTCCTCATGCAATAAATTGTGGTTGTTTAGAAAGGATTGTTGCTAAAAATGAAAAATTTCCAGAAATTAGAAAAAAAATAAGTGAAAACTTTCCTCTTGAGCTTACGGATGACGGAACTTATATGAATTTTGATAAGCAAAAATTGGATGAATTGTTTAGTGCTATCAAATCAAAGTTCTGGAGTAACCCATTTAGTGCTCTTAGATATTTTCTATTGAGATATTTTATTCCTGTATCAGAATTTAAACTTGGGAATTACCTTTTTAAAAGAAGTAATAAATGTTGGTACAATAATATAGGCGAGATAATAGATTTTGACTTTGACTTCTATGAAAAGAAACTAAGACAGAAAATAGGAGTGCGTTTTGATAAGAATCTTCCAGGATGGATATATGCTGATGGAGAAAATATTACTCCTGAAATACCTCGCTGTAATCATTTGTCATCTTATTTATTTGAAAGATATAATGTTCAAATTCCTAGAAATTGGAGACATTGGAATGGAGGAGTGTTTTTGTTTGATAAAGAATCTACAGAGTTTATGGAGTATTGGCATAAAACATCTGTAGATGAGTTTAAGGAAAAATATTCTAAAACTCGAGATCAGGGGACATTAGCAGCGACAGTTTGGAAGTTCGGTTTAGAAAACAATTCTGTTTTACCGCAGAAGTTCAATTGGATTACTGAATATGCTGATAAGAATATTTCTTGGGATCCAGAATTTGGATATACAAAAGATAATTATAAAAGTGTATTTCAACCCTATTTATTACATGTTTATCATAAATGGGGAGATAAAGATTGGGATATTTGGCAGTCAGTTGAAAAGCTTTATTCTGAAATTCAAAACAGTCAGGATTAGTGAATTGGGAAAAGAAAATATTGTTATCCTTTCTTTCTATATCTTTTATTCTTTTCTCTTGTAGTGATAAAAATAGTGAATCTCTTTTGGAATTTAATTTTCAACAAGTTGATACTTTAAGTCTTGATACATCAAATTATAGTAACATTATTATTGAAAATTCTGGACCAGAGTATATAAAACTCTATTTCCAGATTAATGGAAAATTCTGGTTTACAAGTCAACAAATTGTTGAGTCAATATATGACGTGAAGACTGATAATATTTATAATTTATCTCATCCAATTAATCAAGCTTGGACATTTGTTATGCAAAACACATGGCATTATCAGGAGGTGCATTTAGATAAAACATATAATTATTCTCCTTTATATTTTATTAATTCTATTGGAGGAGGGGTTTGTGCTAACAGAAATGCAGTTTTGAGCTTATTATGGAGAGAACTTGGGTATAATAGTCATTGTATTTACCTTAATGGACATTTAGTAAGTGAGGTAGAAGATCATGGATCCTGGAAAATGCTAGATGCTGATTATAATCGTTATTTTATAAATTCATTAAATAAAATTGTATGTGTTGAAAATTTAGAGGATAGTATTAAATATTTTACGTCATATTATAATAAATTCGTGCCAAATAATCAGTTGTACACTGTTTATAAAACAGATAATTATTATAATTTCTTTACTACTAAAGCGGACAATGTACAACAAGAATGGTATGAAAAAGATATTTTGTTTAATGATGAATTTATTAGTCTGCCTAAAGGTTCAAGGATTGAGCTTCCAGTGGATAACCCTGAAGATACTATTTCTTCATATGCATATGGATGTTTGAGTATACCTGGAAATTATTGTGGGTTTGTCCATATTCCGTTTGTAGTACATCATGTTGAGAATGCTGTCAGGATTAGAGATGACAATCTTGAGAATAATGATAAAAGTTTTAATAATCCTGGAGACTACTTTCTTTTAGGCACAGATATAATTGTTTATTATTATGTTAATCCATTATTGATCCAATGGCAAAAGCAAAATCTAATTCAAATTTGGAAAGATGCAGACAGACGTCTAAATATATTTTCAGAGAAGATTGTAAATAATAGAGAATATTTAAATAATTTAAATAAGCGCGAAGATGAATTAAAATTGGCAAACCAATATGGTGATTTTTTAATTGACTACTATCGTCTTAAATCAGAAAGTAAATTGTATTATAAGATAAATAGTACAAAGGACCTTAAAAAGGTCTTGGATTTAATCAGAGAAAAATTTTCTATCTATTCTTTTGATGAACAAAGTATTAATAGCAATCTTAAATATATATCAGATTATATTAGAGAATCAGAACAAACTGAAAGTTATTTATTTGAAGAATTGCAAGAAGAAAACAATTATTATGAATTTATTTTATATATTCTTATCATGCAAACAGACGATTTTAAGAAACTTATTGACAAGCATTTAATGGAATTGCAAAAGTGAAGAAATCATCGGTTGGTAAAAGTAATCTGATAATGTATGATTTATTAAATTTTAGTATCTTGCGATAACAATTATTGTTAAGCATTAATTTATTTTTGAATTGCGGATATGAAACTGGATAAGTCAATAGTCCAATTATATAACAGAACTAGAGAAATTCGGAAAACAAGTCCATTATGTAGGGCTCCGTTTTCAAATTTATATTTTAGTAAAAATGGCGATATTTTAGCTTGCTGTTTCAATCGTGAAAGTATCGTTGGAAAATATCCTGAAATGGCATTAGAAGAAATATGGAATGGTAAGAAAATTAAATGCTTTCAATGTCAGATTAAGTCAAACGAATTGCCTAAAGGGTGTGAAATTTGTGAAAATGAGTTGAAAAGTAAAAATTTCATGGCTGTTATAGCGCGTAGAATGGATGGTCTGAAAATCAAATCAAAATTTCCTACATCTCTGGAATTTGAGTTGGATAATACATGTAACCTTGAGTGTATAATGTGCGAAGGGATATTTTCGAGTGCAATAAGGAAGAATAGAGAGAATAAACCTCCAATAAAAAGTGTTTACAATGAAAGCTTTGTTGATTATATCTCACCATTCCTAAAACACGCAGAGATAATCCGTTTTGGTGGTGGTGAACCCTTTCTAATTAATTTGTATTATAAGATTTGGGACCGATTTCTTGAAATTAATTCAAAAGGAACAATATTTATCCAGACAAATGGTACTGTAATCAATGATAGAATACGTAATTATCTTAAAACTGGTAGGTTTACTTTGGGCGTTTCTTTGGATTCTATGATTGAAAAACACTTTGAGGAAATTAGAGTTAACGCTAATTTTGAAAATGTTATAGCTAATATTGAAGAATTCCACAATCTTATACCCGAGAATTCAAAATATAGTAGATTAATGTTCAGCATTACGATGACTAGAAATAATTGGAAAGATATCCCTGATGTTATTAATTATGCAGGAAAATTAGGAATTCAGATAGGTTTAAACGTAGTTTGGACTCCAGAGGAATATGCTTTGTTTAATTTGCCATCTAAGTATTTGAATGAAATCTTATCCTTTTATAAAGAAATAAAACTCCCTGCTGGCGATTCTTGGATATTTGGATATAACTCTAATCTTTTTCATGGACATGTAAAACAAATTGAAAAATGGTATAATATAAATTTAGAAAAGGAAAAGATCTTTGACGAGTTGAATTGCAAAGAGCTTATTGAATTAAAGAAGATAATATTTGACAGACTTGATTCGAATCAAATTAATATAAATCTATTAGAGAAGTTTCATCAACTGATGGAAAATATAGAGTCATTTGAAAACTATAAACAATATCTGATTGAAATAGTTTTAACACCAATAGAAACAATTGTTGAAACTCTTGAAAAACAAGATATAGGTAATATTATTGGTTTATTGCAAAAGAAACTTAAGTCTTAAAAATACTAGCTATTACTTGTCATTTTTTCGAATAAGATATAAAGGTTTGTATATGCACACACCTTTTGATTTCTTATTCGGGTTAAATGTCCATATATATTGTTGAATGCTATCTTGAATTTTGAAACCTGTGTAAGATTTAGGATTTGTAGTCAAATACATTTTATTTTGATTTTCAATTGTATCTACTAATGGAATAATTTGATCTGAAAAATATGTGAGATAAAAAACACTAACATAATTAATTAGATCTTTATTTTGCAAAATTGAAACATCTTCAGGATATTTGGAAATAATACGTTCACAATCTTCTCGAGTAGGAGTATTGAAATCGAAATTGTCTGTGTAGTAACCCATATCACCAAAGGTTTTTATAAAAACGATTATTGTTATCATTAATAAAAATAGAGAAATGGAGTGTTTTCTAAGAAGACTAATCATTATGGCTAACAGTATTATTATAATTGTTCCCCAGAAATTGTCAATTTGATTAACCATCCAATATGGTATGAATAAAACAATAAGTATAATTGGCATTTTTAGACTTTCTTTTATCGTATATTCTTTGAAACTCGGAATGAAATGTAAAAATAAATCAATAGATAAGGGCAAAAGCATTAAAATATAATAAGGTAAAAAGTATGGGCTTGATAAAAAAGCAAAACTTCCACCAAAAATTATAATACATAAATAAGCAAGTTCTTTATTTTTTAAAATGCCAATTATACTTTTCTTAAAGAAAAGTAAAGGTAAGAGCAAAGTAGCAGGAAGATATGAAATTAAATTTCTTGTTGGGAAAGTAATAATATGTTTGATTTTTTCTAAAAGTGTATATTTATTGCCAATGAATAGCTCATTAATCAATTGTTTTAGGTATGGTAGTGGATCTGCTTTTGTTGCATAAAATCCCCAATATAATCCTAAAATTACAATAGCACTAGTTAATCCTGCAAGGTGTTTCCAAGAAAACAATATTCGCCAATTTTTATGTATAATTAGAGATGAAAATAATGATAGATAGAAAAACCATATTGCTGGAAAACCTTTGGTTAAGAAAGCAAGGGCAAAAAGCATATATCCAATGAGATACATTTTAAGATACTTTTTCTTCAATGCGAGATAATAGTTTATATAGAATATCAATATTAAAAACAATGCAAATAAACCGTCAACATTAATAACAAAGGAAACGTAGGACATTACATGCCAAGAGCCTATAAATAATAAGATTACCATTAGAGCATGATGCCATCCTCGTTTTTTATATAGAACAAGAAAAATTGAAAGTGATGCTAAAATTAGAATACTAACTGAAATTGTTCGTGTGTGTGATTCTACATTTTCGTTTTGAATTACAGGCAGCAGTAGCCAATTAAATAGAGGAGGTTTATTATAATACTTTTCTCCATTTGTTGTAGGAACAAGGTAGTCTCCACTAATTTTCATTTCAAGACTAACCAAAGCTCTACGTTTCTCTTCGGATTTTTGACCAAACGGATATTTCTCAAGATTTAGAAATAAAGCAATAATAATGAATACAGTAAGGAATAAAGCCCAAATTGATTCATGTGTTTTAAGCTTTATTGGCCTTATTAAATTGTCACTCTTGTT
Source organism: uncultured Bacteroidales bacterium (assembly GCA_964448235.1). Lineage (GTDB taxonomy): Bacteria > Bacteroidota > Bacteroidia > Bacteroidales > ML635J-15 > Bact-19. The sequence continues at coordinate 6,450 of CAYUWD010000050.1, forward strand.
TGTTTTAGATTTTAAAAGCCATCTAAATATTTTGTTTTTAAAAAAACTAAAAGTGATTCTTTTGTCTTGCCGCATGAATATTATTAGAATTAAAAACACAGTAAGAAATAGAAGATATGCAGGTATTACTAGTTTTTGCATAGAAATAGCAAATGCTATGACTCCAAAATACTTATTCTTAGATCTGTTAATTATCTTGTATTTTAAATCTTTTTTTTGTATAAAAGTATTAGTCTCAGAAGATTTTAGATCTAAGTTATACTTATTGTTTAAAGTAGTGACTTCTATACTTTTCCAAGGTCTTTTGCTAAGTAATAGCGTGTCTCTTGGTAATATTTCATATACAATGCTATTACCTTTTGGAGTAGAATATTCGATTTTGGCTTTTGTTTCTGAAATGATTTCAACAGAAGATATTGAATTGGTTTGATAAGCGTATATTCCTATAAGAATAATAGCCACAACGTGTAAGAGGATAAACGTAAATAGTAGTATTCTCTTGTAATTCATAGTATAAGGCTAACAAAATATTGATAATCATAAATATAGCGTTTTTATTTTATTAATTCTATTCTTATTTGTGAAAACTATCATTTTTAGATTTGATTAACTAAAATTATACTGAGAGTGCATTTAATTGGAATGTAAATGTTTTTAATATTATGAAATAATCTGCGTATATTTTTCTTTGGTAAATTGATTCTTAGTATATTCGCATATAATACTTTCAAAGAAATTTATTATTTTAATTAAAAACTGTAAATATTGAAAACTCTATCAATTATATTACCAGTTAACAATGAGCAGGATAATTTAGAATTATTGTATCAAAAGTTGAGTCTTGTTTCAAATAAGATAGCATATAATTTTGAGTTTATTTTTATTAATGATGGCAGTGTTGATGGTTCACTAAAGATATTGAAGCAATTCTCTGAAAATGATGAGAGAGTAAAAGTCATTGACTTTAGACGTAATTTTGGACAAACAGCTTCTATTATTGCTGGTATTGATTATTCGGTTGGTGATATTATTGTGATAATGGACGCTGACTTACAAAATGATCCTGAAGACATACCTTCTTTTATTGAGAAAATTGATGAAGGGTTTGATGTAGTGAGTGGATGGAGAAAAGACAGGAAGGATAAGTTGTTTCTTAAAAAGATACCTTCATCACTGGCAAACAGATTAATCAGAAGGATTAGCAAGGTGCAAATACATGATTTAGGATGTTCATTAAAGGCATATAAACGAGAAATAATTGATGATATCAATTTATATGGTGAAATGCATAGATTTCTTCCTGTATTAGCTGCAAAGGTAGGTGCAAATATTACAGAAATTCCTGTAAAACATTATCCACGTAAACATGGCAAATCACACTATGGGCTTAATAGAACTTTTAAAGTTTTATTAGATTTATTAACTGTACAATTTATGCGTTCGTTTAGTACAAAGCCAATTTATTTGTACGGAGGATTTGCAATATTTAGTTTATTTTTTGGGATGCTCTCAGGATTAGTTGTATTAGCTATGAAAATTTTTTGGGGAACTGATATGACTGGTAATCCTTTTTTACTTTTAACAGTTTTATTTGTTTTGATTACTGTTTTACTTGCATTAATGGGTATACAGTCAGAAGTTTTAATTCGAATTTATCATCAACAAGGAGATGCTAAGCAATATTATGTGCGCGAAAAATTAAATTTGGATGAGAATGAATTACAGTCCAGAAAAAATAAGCAATAAAAAATGAGAATTCTTTTGCTTAATCCTCCAGGTACCAAAAGTTTTTTTCGTGATTATTATTGCGCAAAAGTCTCTAAAGCTAACTATTATTACCATCCGATAGATCTTGTATATCTTAGTGGTAGGTTGTCTGAAATTGGAGATATTAAGGTTATTGATGCAATTGCAGAGAAAACTTACCCAGAAAAATGTCATAAACAAATTGTTGATTTTTGTCCTGATGTAATAATCTCACTAAGTTCAGCGCCATCATATAAAGAGGATATGATTTTTTTATCATCGGTTTCTAGAGTTTTACCTGATTGCAGAATTATTGTATCAGGAGATATATTCCGTGATTATAAAATACGTAGTTTAGTTGAAAATCCGTTTCTTGATGCTATTCTTCTTGATTTTACAACAAATCATATCGTCCAATATATAGAAAATATTACTTCTCAAATAATTCCTAATATTATTCATCGCTTTGGTGATCAAATAATTGAAGGATGTGAAGAACATGGTATAGGAGAGTGGCAAATCCCTATTCCAATATGGGAGGCTTTTAATTTAGCAGCATATCATTTTCCTTTTTCACGTCGCAAACCTTTTGCCAGTATTTTAACTGATTTTGGTTGTCCATATAATTGTGATTTTTGTCCTGTTAGTTCTTTAGGTTTTAGATTAAGATCAATTCAAGATGTTTTATCTGAACTTAAAAGCTTAAAAGAACTTGGAGTTAAAGAATTGTACATTAGGGATCAAACATTTGGAGTGAATAAAAAGCGTAGTCTCGAACTTCTCAATGCAATTCTTGATGCTAAATTGGATTTTACATGGTCAGCTTTATCTCGTACTGATGTGTTAGATGATGAGCTTCTTGCATTAATGAAAAAAAGTGGGTGTCACACATTAATGATTGGTATAGAATCTGCTAATCAAGATATTCTGACAGAGCATAACAAGAAAATAAAAATAATAGAAGCTCGTGATTCCATTATTCGAATTAAAAAATCCGGAATTAAAGTAGGAGGGTTTTTTATGCTCGGATTTCCTGGCGAAAGTAAAGAGTCAATCAAAGAAACATCAAAACTTGCATGTGATTTACCTTTAGATTATGCCTCTTTTAATGTTGTCTCTCCTCGTTTTGGCACATCATTCAGAAAGAATGCAATTGCAAAAGGATATATAAATCCAGATAATTTAGAAGCAGAATCATCAATCTCAATGCCTATTTGGAAGAATCAAAAGTTTTCAAATGAAGATTTAATTAAATTAAGACAAAAAGCTGTTAAAAAGTTTTATTTGAGGCCATCATATTTAATAAGAAGGCTTTTTAGTATTTGCTCCCTCTATGAGCTTGTAAATTTAATTAGAGAGGGAACTAGCTTACTTAGAAAGAGTTAGGAGATTTTATGAGGTAGTATTTATTTATTTTTACGTGCTAGAAATGCTTCATTTTTTAAATGTTTAATATCAATCTTGAGAAATTGTTTTTGATAATATTTATACTTCTTTAGAAGTTTATTAAACTCTTGTGCAGATTTCTCCTGTTCACTTTTAGATTTTAACCAAAGTCTAATTTCAGAACAAATTGTCATCAATATCTCAGATTTAAAGAAAATCCATTCTTTATCATTTAGAAGACTTTCAAGAATTTTAATATTGTTTGACTTAAAATCAATAATATCATATTTCTTCGATATTCCTTGAGAATGATCTATGTAAACAGACCACGGTTCATTAAAGTATCTAAATTTACCTTTTTTGATAATTTCAAGATGCAAAGCCCAACTAAGAGATAATTCAGAAGCCTTGTATTTTTCTAGAAATGTACTTATGTTATTATTCCTAAAGATAAGTGAAGCTGTTGGAATAATATTTCTTTGTACAAGATCCCATGGCATAAAATCAGCCTTATATTTATTGAATTGAGAATACGTTTTCCAACCTACCTGAGTACGATGAAGATAGTGTGAGTCATCACTATTGTTTTTTTGCTCTATGAGCGCATCATGAAAGCAACCATTGTAGTCTTGATTTTGCTCGAGAAAATCTATTTGTGTTTGGATTTTATTCTCATAGCACCAATAATCATCTCCATCAAGAAAACAAACATATTTTGCTTTAAGTATTTTTGCTAGTTTAATAGCTGATTTATATGGACCAATATTTTCATTATTTTGATGAAAAACAATTTTATTAGGTTGGCTATTTGAAAATGATTTTATTTTTACTTGGGTTGAGTCAGAGGAACAATCATCCAGAATATGAATTTTGTAATTATATCTGGTGTTTTGACTTAATATTGAATTTAGACAATTCTCAATAAAGGCTGAGTGATTGTGTGTTAAAACAGCAATATCAAGTATTATATCTTTCAAATTTAGATATTTTATTTAGAATTAAACTGTGCCTTCAATTAATTTTACAATATCTTTAAAACAATTTAAATTGTCTAATTCTGCATCACTTATTTCAATATCATATAATTCTTCAATATCAATAATAATGTCGACAATTCGTGCACTATTTATCTTTAAATCGTTGATAATGCTGGAATTATCGTTGAAATTATTCCACACACTTTCGTTAAAAGTGTATTTTTTTAAGATAGTTATAACTTCTTGTTTAATTTTCTCCATATCACTATTTTTTACAAAAATATTAAAATATGTAACTATTTATTATTTATTTCTGTACTTTTTACTAATATTATTCTGTCTTTTATTAATTAATTCAATATACTTTTTAACTTCAAGTTTAGGTCTGAATATATCATCAATAATTGATGATTCAATCTTTCCACTTATTTGAAAATTTTCTCCTGCATTAAAACATTTGTTCTTTAAAACTATTTTTTCTTCAGGTGTATAATAAGGTATTTCTAATGATTGAGCTTTTAATATTGCTCCAATGTATTTAATGTTTGCTAAATATTCTAGACTTTTAACATGCTGAATTATTGGATCAAAATTATGTATCCCTGTCATTGCACATGTTGAAAAGAGTAGCAAGGTATTTAAGTTAACATGCTTTTTTTTAGCATGACCGAGTTTAGTGCCATTGAAAACAAATCCGGGTTCAACCAGCGAAATGAGTCTTTCTGTAAAAGTTCGGAATAAATGGTTCCCACTTCCAACCCAAATTGGGCATGAAAAAATAATTAGATCTGATTTTGAAATGATTTCAATATTTTTTGTAAAATCATCTTCATAAACGCAATTGTCATTTTCATTAAACCAGCAATTTCCACATCCTGTACAATTTGATATTTCCCATTCTGCAATATTTAATGTATGAACATTTAGTTCAGGTTTAACAGATTTCATTCCATCTATGAAAGAATTGACAAGAAATATGGTCTTACTTTCTTTTAAATAGCTTGTATTTACGATGCATATGTTTTTCATTATTGACTTATCGATTTTAAAATAATACAAGAGTTTACATCTCCAAATCCAAAAGAAGCCTTAATGACGTATTTTAAATTTAAGTTTTCAATTGTTTTTTTGGGAATTTTTTTAGTATCCCATATTTCTGAAATATCTGGATGTAGGTCTTTGCAATTTATGTTTTGATGGATAAAATTGTTTTTTAATTGTAGGACAGCTGCGATTGTTTCAGCAGCACCAGCAGCACCTATCATGTGACCAGTCATTGATTTGAGAGAGTTTATATAAGGGAAACTTTGGTTTAAGGATAGGGCTTTTTTCCAGTTTATTATTTCTGTTTTATCTGCAATTGTTCCAGTTAAATGTCCGCAAATTAAATCAATTTGAGATGGGCTTATTTTAGCAGACTTTAAAGAATTCTTGATTCCATTAATAACTGAATATGAGTTTGGGAATGTCATTGTTCCTCCATTCCTGTTACCTCCTGAATTAATATTATCACCAATTATTTCAGCGTATATATTTGCATTTCGTTTGATAGCATTCTCATAGTCTTCAATTATTAGTACTCCTGCACCAGCAGCAGGAACAAATCCTGTGGCAGTATTGCTCAATGGTCTGCTGGCTTTTTCTGGGAAATCGTTAAATCCTCTAGCTAATAATCTCATTGAATCAAAACCAGCCCATGCAAAAGGTGAATATGGATCTGTTCCACCAGCTATCATAATCTTTGCATCCCCTTTTTTTATTTTATCATAAGCCATGCAAATAGCTTCTGTGCTTGTTGAACAGGCAGATGAATTTGCTGTAGTTTGATTTCCAAGGGCAAAAATTTTTCCTATTGCAGCTGCAGAACCACTTGGCATCCAATGTTCAATAGTTTGGCTGCCTAGGCGCTTTGTTTTCCCTTCTTTAACATAAGGATAAATTTTTCTTGTAAAATATTCTGTGCCACCATAACAAGTTCCAATAATTGCTCCAGAATTTGTATCAAGAGACTTAGAATCTAATTCTGGAATGAGTAAGTTTGCGTCTTTCCATGCTTCTAGACTAGCAATTACCGAATATCTAATTGAGGTGTCAGCATTGAGAAGTTCGTATTTTGATAAAGTTTCTAGATAATCTTCATTATTAAATTCTGGAATCCCTCCAACTTGGCATGAAAATTTATAATCTTTTAATTCGGTAATATGTTTAATCCCTGATTTCCCATTTTTTAATGCAGTAAGAAAATTTGTTACGCCTATTGCATTAGGTGCAACTATTCCTAGACCTGTTATGACAACTCTTTTATTCATTATAATTTTTTAGTATTAAACAAGCATTTACATCTCCAAAACCAAAATTTGCTGTTGCTGCATACTTTATTTTTGTATTTTTTATCGTTTTTTGAGGAATACTATTTTTGGGGATTATTTTAGATATTTCGTGATGAAGATCTTCACAGTTTAAGGATTTATGAATGAAATTATTCTCCATTTGTAATAATGTAGCGATTGTTTCTATTGCTCCACATGCTCCCATTGTATGCCCAGTCATTGATTTAGTGGAGTTTATATACGGAAAATCACTTTTTTTACATTTAAGTGATTTGTCCCATGCTTTTATTTCAGGTATATCTGCTTTTGTACCTGTAAGATGACCTGATATGTAATCTAATTTATTTGCACTTATATTTGCGCTTTTTATTGCATTAGAAATGCAACTAATAAGCATTTCGGGATTTGCTGAAGTCATACTGCCTCCATTTATTTGCCCACCTGTATTTATATGAGAACCAACGATTTCTCCATATATTTTTACATCTCTTTGTTTTGCATGTTCATAATTCTCTAATACAATAACAGCACTGCCTTCAGCAGGTATAAAACCTCTGGCAGAATTACTCATTGGACGACTTGATTTATTTGGGCATCGATTATGATGACGATTGGTTATTCTCATAGCATCCATTGTGGCCCAATAATATTTTGAATATGGATCAACACCTCCACATAATACAATATTCTTATTTTGAAATTTTATTTGATTTACGCCATCTATTATAGATTCTGTTGAACTGGCACATGCAAGAGAATTTGAAATTACTCGTCCTGTCGTATGTAATATCCCTGATAACATAGCTGCAGGACTTGAATTTATAACTTGCTCAAATGCATAACTACCAAGACGTTTATGCAAGTTATTATCAACTTTCTTTATTATATTATTACCCCAAGTATCAGATGCCCCGATAGTTGATCCGATAATAATATCAAAATTAGGTTCTGTTTTTAATTTGTTGTGATTTATAAGATTTGAAGTAGTTAAAGCTTCATGTGCAGCTTTTGCAAGTAAAAGTGTACTTTTACTAATAATAGGAATGTTTAATTCTGGAAAAATGTTTTTTATTTCATCAAAATTATAATCACAAATTCCACCAACGGTACAGTTAAAACCAGAATCTGTAAGTTCATCAATTTGTCTAATACCTGATTTACCTTCAATTAGTGATGATTGAAATTCTGAAATGTTATTTCCTATAGGACTAATAATCCCCATGCCTGTTATTACTGTTCTTATCTTTTTCATTTTAATCAAAGACTAATTGTAATTGGGCAATACATTGACAACATATTTCATTTTTTGAATTAAATAGTTGAAGATTTGACTTTAAAATCCCGTTTCGATAATATATTTTTTCTGAAATTACTTTAAGTTTATCATTAATATGAACTTCTTTTAAAAAACTTGCCTCAACATTTGATAAAATAGGATGAAATTGGATATTTTTATTGTATAGTTTATTTAAAAAAATTAAATGACATACCATTCCTATTTGCCCCATCATTTCAATAAGTACTACACCGGGTGTTACGGGTTTGTGTTTAAAATGAGATTTGTAAAAGAACTCGTCTTTGGAAAAAGTATAATAACCTATAACATGATTATCATCGATTTCAGAAATTTTATCAACGAATAAAAAAGATTTTAGATATGGTAAAATTTTTATAATTTTATCATTTATGATTTTTGTGTCATTTACCATTTTTTAAATTAGTTTTAATAACAAATTTATAAAAAAAAACTGATTCTTTGTATCAATGGGTGTATAAATAATTTGATAATTAAATATGTTAAAAAATTTTCATACTTTATATTTTGAGGCAACTAGAAACTGTAATTTTAGTTGTAAATATTGTTCAACTGGGTCTAATAAGAATAAAAAGTTTAAGGATATTTCTTATGAAAGAATTGTTGAGAATATTTTAGAACCTGCATTTGAACTTGGTACAAGATTTATTGATTTTAGTGGCGGTGAGTTTTTAATGAGAGATGATTATCTTCAGCTGTTGAAGAAGGCGAATGAAATTGGTTTTGTTATTGGAATTGCTAGTAATGGAGCTTTGTTAACTGATGAGGTTTTAAGTGAAATAAAATCAGTTGTTGGAGATAATTTGATTATTTCTTTAGGAATAAATGCTTTTGATATTAGTAATGTTGAGACGCGTAATGTAGAAACTGATTTTACCTTAAAAATTATTGAACGAATTAAGAAGTACGATTTTAGGATTAATATTAGTGTTACTATTGGTGATTATAATAAGCACTCATTTGCTAAAACAGTAGAAAATATTAGAAAAAGTCATTTTCCTTTTAATAGAATTCCATTTGTTCCTCGTAGTTGTAATGTTCCTGAGTTGATGTTTAATAAAGACTCATTAAAAGAGTTTTTCCATCCTACATTACGTAAGTATTTTAATGGGCAGGTTAGTTATACTCCTTATATGCTGCCCAAAGAAGATTATGAAAGAATATCCGGTCAAAATTTGGAGAATGAGCAAGTACCGCTAAATCCGAGTGTGGGTTGTTGGGTTGGAGCTTATTATGCGATTAATGCAGAGGGAGATGTTTCTCCTTGTCCAATGTTTTTGGATCATGTAAGTGGTGGCAATGTTTATGAAACTCCGTTGAAAGAAATATTGTTTAAATCAGAATTATTTACAAAAATTGTAGATAGAAGAAATCTGGAAGGTAAATGTGGGAACTGTAAATATACATACACTTGTGGTGGTTGTAGAGTTATGGCTTACTATTATACTGGAAATGTATTTGCAGAAGATCCTACATGTTTTCTTGATGAATTGAATCAGGAGGAAATAGAGCAAATTGAAAAAGAAACTAAGAATAGTTTTAAAAACTATGTTCGAATGGCAAAGTTTGGAAATCTTTATAAGAAACAATAATTATTATTAATTTGCTTATTAATATAATTACCTGTTGTTTTATTTTGGCTTAATTTGTTTAAATCTTGCAATAAATTTATTTAGATCCGTTCTGTTTAGTTCATTAATTATTGTTTCTGTGTTAAGTGTCATCAAGTTGTTTAAAGCAATGTTTAAATTGTCCTTATCCTTAAGAGAATTAATTAAGTATTCAAATCTGTTTATAAAATAATCAATCTCATTTTTCTTGTGCATGTTTAATAAAACATTTTGAATTCTTTCTTTTAATAAGCTTATGAGTTCAATATTTGTTGCAAGTTTATTATTGAGGGGCAGATTATTAAGAGTATTAACATAGGTAATTATTTCATTAAATCTTATTTTGTTTTTTTCTTGAATGGGATCTGAACAGTCGTATTTAATGCTCTTAATAGTTGAAATAACTTCTTGTAATTTATACTTATTAAGGTTGCTTATTGATGCAAATCCTGGCAATAATACTGTTTTAGGGATTACATTTATTGATTTATTATTGAAATAATGTACAAGCTCAGGAAGGTCATGAAAATTAAAAGGAGTTACAAGACATTTTATACTTATCTCTCTGTTATGATTTTTGCAAAAGTCAATAAAATAATTAATGTTATTTATTGTTGTTTCAAAATTAGCATTTTTTCTTATAGATTCATAATTGCTTTTATTTAAAGAGTCTATCGAGATTGCAAAATTAAAATTTAGATTTGTTATGTAGAATTTAACTCTATCATTAAGTATTGTTCCATTTGTTGATATGTAAATCTGAAGCTTTGGATTTAATAATTTGATCTCATCCCATATTTTATAGTAAATGTCGAATAGGAATGGTTCGCCACCTGTAAATGCCGCATATTGTATGTTTGGAATGAAATCTTTGAGTTGTGTTACAAATTTATCATTATATGGACTAACATAAGCAGAACCCTTTTCTCGGTATTTTCTTATTTGAGAAGAATATTCACCCGAACACATTATACATTGAAGATTACAAATATTATCCAATTGAAATTCCATTGAAGTTGGAACTTTTTTGTTTGTTTCTTTTATGTATTCATATTTATTTATCCCTGCACTATGAAATAAACCACTATCTATTGCCTTTTTACATTCGTGGCATCCAAATTTAAAATTTCCTTCATTTATTGATTTTATTAGAGCTTTTCTTTTTTTACTATTCCATATTTGTTTTATTGTGTTTTCAGGATATTTCCCAAGAATATAGCCTCTATTATAATGACATGCAAATACTTCACCTGATGGTTGGAATAGAATAGAATGTTCTGCTGCTTTACATTTATATTTTGATTTTTTAAATAACATGAATTATTTTTCTGCAATTTACAATATTTTTATTCATTTAATAAAATATTTTTTAAAAAGGTTTGATAAAGATTAATTGTTAAATTTGTGTGATTATAGGAAAATGCATTAAATGTTTAATCAAAAGAGAAAACGAATAAAAGAGTATAATTTATTGCGTGAAAAACGTAATCATGGAAGTTTTTGTAATGCTCCAAATGTTGCGTTAAGGTTTCATCGAAATGGAGGAGTCCAAGTTTGCTGCCATCATATTGAATACTATTTTTTAAAAGGGAAGAGTTTAAAAGATGTGTGGTTTGGAAAAGAATTAATGGAAATGAGAAAAAAAATGAAAAAATTTGATATCCCAGACTCCTGTAATTTTTGTTCTTCAGCATTTTATACTAAAAATTATTCAAATGTTGGTGCATTAGCTTTTGATTATTGTCAGCCTAATGAAAATGGGTATCCTGTGTTGATGGATTTTTCTCTTGAAAATACATGTAATTTGTCTTGCATTATGTGTGATGCAAGTTTGTCTTCATCAATACAGGCAGATAAGCATATTAAGAAGACATGTAGAAACGATTATTACAATGAAAAATTCATTGAGGAATTAAAAGAGTTTTATCCATATTTAAAGACAACTGTTTTTACAGGAGGGGAACCCTTTTTAATAAATATATATTACGATATTTGGAGTGATTTGTTAGAAATAAATCCTGATGTAGTAATTAATATTACTACTAATGGGACTGTCTATAATCAAAAAATTAAGAATGTGTTAAATCAGGGGAAATTTAATATTACAGTTTCACTTGATAGTTTGATTCCTGAAAAGTATAATCAAATAC
>CAYUWD010000050.1:18003-22440 GCA_964448235.1 uncultured Bacteroidales bacterium
AGAAAGCAGATTTTTATCAAACAATGGCAAATATAGAACAGTTTGCGAAATATTGTAAAAAAGCTAATACAATATTTACTATAACTGTTTGTCCTATGATAATTAATCAGGATGATATTCCTGATATAGTTTATATGTGTAATGAAAATGGTTGGAATTTTACTTATAATATTGTATTGAAACCTTGGAGTCAGGCTTTGTGGTCTCTTGATAGTGAGAGCATTAATCGATTGATTCAGTATTATCGTCAGTATGAATTTGTCGAAAATGATAAAAATTCTTTTGCAAATGTTGAAAAGTTTCAATCCTTAATTAAATTATTAGATGATTGGAAAATAAAAGCAGAAAAATTTGAAAAGAGTGATTTGGAAACTAAAGAACTTAAACAAATTCGAGCAAATGCTATAAGTTTAATTGATAAGACTATTCGTACGCAAAATGGTATTAGTGTTGATAAAAAAAATATAGATATTGTAATTAATAGAATGCCAGATATTCTTATCCGTGGGGAGTTTTTAGATTATTTAGATAGTCAGAATCCCCAAATGATAACTCATGAATTTATGGAAAATGATTTAGATACGATTGTTGATCATCTGTGTATTGTTGCATTTAATCTTTAAAAATAATTTTGATAAAAAATAAATTAATATTGCCTCGCAAGATTGTAAAGGAATACAATAAAACAAGGTCTGAAAATAATAGGTCTCTTCCTGTATGTTTAGCTCCATATAAAAGTTTGAGATTTTTGCCGGATGGAAATGTTACAGTTTGTTGTCACAATAATTCTTGGACAGTTGGCAAGTATCCAGATTTCGATATTATAGATATTTGGAAATCTAATGAGATTAATATACTAAGAGAAAAAATTGCAAAAGCGGACTTCTCCTTAGGTTGTTATGAGTGTTTGCCATCTTTTATTAATAAAAGTTATAAATCTGTAAATCCTTTGTTATATGAGAATTATAAGATAAATCAGGATTATCCAGTAATTCTTGATTTTAAAATTGCAACAGAATGTAATTTAAAATGTATAATGTGTTCTGAATATTCTTCTTCTGCAATACGACGTCAGAATAATTCAAATAAAATATTAGATATATATGGGGATGAATTTATTAATCAGGTAAAGGAAATTATTGGAAATGTTAAAGAAGCTAGATTTACTGGTGGAGAACCGTTTTTAAATGATTTGTATTTTAAATTGTGGGAAGTAATAGTTGAAGAAAACCCCAATTGCAAAATATCTATTCAAACTAATGGTACAATACTTAATGATAGAATAAAAGAACTCCTTAAAAAAGGGAATTTTCATTTAAACATTTCTGTTGATGCTGCTAAGTCTGATTTATATGAAAAGATTCGTATAAATGGAAACTACAATAAATTATTGAACAATATTAGTTTCTTTTCACAATATAGTAGGAATAATAATAGAGAAATTGGATTAACAGCATGTGTATTACAAGAAAACGCATTTGAATTACCTGAAATATTTAAATTAGCAAATTCTTTTGGTGCAAATTTATGGTATAGTGATGTGTATTTCCCATTTGTAAATGCTTTATGGGTAATGAATTATAGTGAGATCTCTAAAATTGTCTCTTTTTTAGATTCCTGTAAATTTGATTTGCATACAGAAATTGAAGAATCAAATTACCTGATTTATAAAGATATGGTAAATAGATTAAAAACATTGCAAATTGAAGCTTTAAGAAGGGAAGCGCATTCAGGGACTTTAATTAGCTCAGATCACCTTTGTAAAAAGCTTAAGAAGGTGTTTGTATTAAATATAAATGAAAGCCCAGAGGTCTGGGATAAAATTGAAGAGGCATTTTCTCAAGTAGAAAATGATAAAATGATTGATATAGCAGAGGTGGTTGTCATGTATGGGAAGTCTGATTTTATATTCGAAAGGTTTAGTTGGTTAAATAATTCTGAAGTATTGTCAAATATCCAAAGCTTATGTATTAAGTCGTAATTAATAGTTTTATTATTTACTCTTCAGATTTTTCAATAAATCCGTAATTATAATTTGAATTTAAATGACGTATTCCAATATCAGACATACTTGTGTCTTGATTAATTTTATGTTTAGTCTTTATTCTCTTTAGTTTATTTGAAATAAGGGCGTATTCCCATAGGAATGAGGTACATTGTAAATGAAATCTTAGTTTTATGAATGGTGCGAATATTTTGTTAATTAGTTTTACATCTTTGCTCAGATTAGAATGAATTTTTTTGTAAAAATTCTTGTCATTAAATATGAAATAAAATTCTTCAAATTTTTTAAGCTTTTTAATTTTGTGTTTACTTGTCCATGTATTATTTGATAGTACTGTTCCTTTCCATTCTTTATTTGAGAAAATTTCTAAAAATATTTCGGTTTGAGGAATAGGCTGAAAGATAGTGCAGTATAAACTGAGTGCAGGATGTGTATTTTTGATTTTCATCAAAAATTTCAAGGTTTTATTAAAATCTCTGCCTTTATTGTAAGGAAAGCTGATTATACTCGTTACAGATGGTGTTATATTTGCATTTAATATGCGTTTTATTGTTCTTAGACTATCTTGTTTTGTGGTCTTATTTTTAGTGACTTTTTTAAGGATATATTCATCACCTGATTCAATTCCAATAGATATGTTTCTGCAACCATTGTTATAAATCATATTTAAATCATTATCAGAATAGTTGTTTAGAATATTAACACTTGTTTGTGCGCTCCAATGAAAATTAATGCCTTCTTCTTTGAGCGATTTTAACAAGTTAAATACGAAAGTTTTGTTTATTAAAAAATTGTCATCGCGAAAATGAATAATTCTTAATTCAGGTAGATTGTTAAATAAATATTTAAAATGATAAACGATGTTATCTATTGAGTTGTGTTGCCATTTGCGTTTATAAATGAGCGGGACAGAACAAAAACTGCATGAATTAACACATCCTGTACTAGCAATATAATCAAATGTGTTATTATGTATAAAATCTTTTAATGAGATATTGTCAAAACAGAAATTTCCATAATCCAAAAAGCTATTTTGATAATCATCTTCGCTATTGTATTGTGTGTTATTATTAGTTTTATAAATCAAAGACGGAATATCTTTATAGGTTTTATTTGATTTTAAATTTTGTATAAGTTGATTGAGTTTATTGTCTGAATTTCCCTTTATTATCAAGTCAATATTTGGATTTGAAACTAGTTGCTCTGTCATAACATTTGCGGCTAGACCTGTCCAAACAATAGGGATCGTAGAATTTTTCTTTATGTATAAACAAATATCTACACCATCAATGTATTGGTGTGTAATTGTAATAGAAGTGTATTTTATTATTGTTGAAATTATTATTAGAAAAATTCTTTTTTTATTTTTTGTAAAAATGTCTATAAAACTTTGATTCCTAGAATCACAAATAAGTATCTCAACCCCCGCATTCTTTAATGCATTAATTTGAAAAAGCATTTCGTAAGGAGGTGTGAAATTGTGTCCTCCAGTATCAGGGAAATATATTAAAACTGTGTTTTTCATTTAAATTATTTCCAGAATTATTTCTGCTATAATCTTATTTACTTCAGCACTGGGATGATGATCTAAACTGTTTGCAACTCGCTCTTTCAATGGTAAATCCTTAATGACGGGATAAATATTTACAAACTCAATTTCTCTTTCATTACAATACTGTTCAATTTTCTTACCTGCGAGTTCATTGGTGAAAACAATTCCATTGCCCAAAGCTGGGAAAAACAATATAATAAACTTAACATTGTTCTCAACTGAATAGTTATAGAATCTGTCAAGAGAATTTACCTGATAATTCCACAGTTCATCGTGTAAGTATGCTGTTATATCATTTTGTTCAGACTCCATAAACTGTGATGATATTGTTTTCTTTGCATTAATTGTAAATAAGTAGTTTAAGAAAAGTGAGTTGTCAACAAAGAATTTGTTGAATTTGCTCAAATTGTCCTTAGGGTTTTTAATTTCTGGAGAGAAATTGAACTTTATCATTGCCGACTCAATATCGTTGTGGTAATAGCACAGAACTATAACATCTGGCTTTATAGGGTAGTTAATCAGACTGTCATATTCACGATCTGTGTGAGAACCACAAACACCAAGATTATAAAATGAATAAGTGCCTGAAGACTCTTTCTTTAGGATATTAGCAAACATCTCGTCGTACTTTACACCATGACCAAAAACAAAAGAGTCGCCAATCAATAATACGTTTTTTTTTCCTTCAATTTCAATTCAATATGCATCTCCATTACTACCTGAGCCTAGATATTGATCTTTTGCATTATTTTTTTCAATTTTTTCTTTTAGTTCTTTAATTGCCGGCTCAAATTTTTCTTTGAAAAGTTCGATATTTTCTTTTTTAAACTGTATTTCTTTTTTCTTTTCTTTAAGTTTGCATAAAAAATTGCCATATCTT
>CAYUWD010000050.1:22535-23176 GCA_964448235.1 uncultured Bacteroidales bacterium
AATTCAACTAATTCCGGAGATAAATCTGAAGGTAAGTTATTTATATCATCTATTTTGGCAAGTTCAGACGAATATTTAAGTATTTTTTTTTGGTCATCCGAAAATTCTTTTACGCCTTTGTCGCCGAATTCTTCAACTTGTGCTTGCAATTGATTTTGTGATTTTGGCTTAAAATGTTGTTCCATATATTTTATGATTTAATTTATTATTCTATTGCAACTCCACTAAAAAATTGTTTTAACACTATCTTCGTCAATAAATAATAGTATTTATTTAAAAGATAGGTCAAAAACTTTTAGAGAACATTTATTTGGGGATTCAAAAGATTTTATTTGACCACAGTTAATTTCTCCCTCAAAAGAAAGTATGCCTGGAGAAGTATATTCATTATTGTCCTGCTTTTTTAATTTTGGATTATTATCTACAAAATTGGAGATATTAACAGGAAATGTATTATAATTATAATGAACCTTTAGATAAAATTGCTAATCATAGAATTTTAGCTATTAATCGTGGTGAAAAAGAGGGAATATTAAAAATTAAAGTTAAAACTCCTGAAGAAGATATTTTTGAATATTTAAAGAGACATGTATTAATAAATAAAAGTGATAAAATTACTCAACAAGTATATAATCAATATA
>CAYUWD010000051.1:0-23101 GCA_964448235.1 uncultured Bacteroidales bacterium
CTCAGGGAAATGCCTTTTAGATAAATCATGAGAATTGTCAGAATGATAAAACTCTTTTAGATTGAGTGTATCATCAGAAGGATTAAAAATTTCAATCCAATCCGGATCGTCTCCTTCATAGTCAAGTAAAAACTGATAATTAACAGAAGAAAATTCATTTATCACCAAGTTCTGAGCATCAAGACATATAGCCAATAAAAGCAATAGAAACAAGAAACACACTTTAAAATTCTGATACATAAACAAATATCATATAAACATACATTTTACTTACATTATAACATTCAATTTCCAGTTTTATTTTACTTCTATAAAAATTAACTTTAATATTGACTTACTTATCAAAAACAATTTCTATTTACCTTACTAGTATGTATAACAGATTAAAAAACAATTTCTAAATATCAGACAAATTATTTAATACTTGTTCAATATCTCCGGATGGTCTCTCTGCATTTGAATTAATAATATTTCCTGATTGGTCTATTAATATAAACCGAGGAATTCCATTAATTTTAAAAAAATCACATAAATCATTATCCCAACCTCCTGCATAAAGTTGTATCCCCTGAAGATTTTCACTTTGAACAATATTTATCCAATCTTCTTTTTTATCATCAACAGAAATTTGTATTATTTCTATATTTTTATCCTTAAATGTTTCTTTAAGTTCTTTTAGATATGGGATTTCACGTTTACATGGGCCACACCAAGATGCCCAAACATCAAGATACACATATTTTCCTCTAAAATCACTTAAACTATAATTATTCCCATTCATATCTTGAAATGACCAATCGACAGAAGGTTGACCTTTTTCTAATTTATTATACTCAGCAAAGATTTTATCAAATTCACTTAATCTATTTCTATTAGTTACAAACCCTTTATATGTATCAAATATTTCTATTACACTTTCCGGTCCATAATATTCAATAAAATCCTTTAGAAAAATGTAATACAACTCTTCACGAACGGCATTTTCAACAAAATATTGATCAATTATATTAAAATACATATTAGCATATTCTTCAGCAGTTTTAATTTCTAAATTTTTATCTATAATGTCTTTGCTAATAAGATAATTTAATACATTTTGAACAAAAGGTTTGAATTCATTTAGATTAAGTAGCTTTGGGTTGTTTATATCTATTGTGCTTAGAATTTCAGTAATTCTCTGCTCTGCATCATCAATTATTTTTCCTGAATTAATAACAGGTGAATAATATGATAAAATTAAAGAAGCTTCAATTAATTGCAATCTTTGATTTTCTATGTTGATAAAATCAGGATATTTGTCAATATTTTCATTAGAAAAGTTATCAAATTCATTCTGCAATTTTTCTAATAATTTTTCTAATGAATCTGAAAATTTCTGAAAAGTTGAAGCATACAAGAACTCTTCACTATTTATTCCTGCAAGTTGAATTATTTTATTTTGTCTAGCAATATAATTATTTACCTGACTATCATCTCCTGTAAAACTAAGAGTGTTCCAAAAATCTATAATATTTGCATTAAATTCTACTTTAGATTTTGGGTTGCAGAATATTCCTGTACTAATTTTTTCGGTAGTGAAAACAATATACGTTGGCTTATAAACCATTATTTTTGCAGAAAACTTACCCTTTTTATCAACTTTTATTGTATCTGTAATATTATTATATGTAATAAAAACATAAGGATTGTCATTATTATCTAATGTTCCATTTATTACCGTTAAATCACTTTCGGATTCAATTGTATTTTCATTATTGTTATTCCTGTTACATGCAAATATAAAAACTGCTAATATCAACAATATCCAAGATTTTTTCATACTTACTATTTTAAGTTTAACCACCTGATTTTTTTACGCTATATCCTAGAGCTATAAGTAAATCCATTATTTTAATAATCATGTCGCCCTGAATAATTATTTGTCCATTTTTTGAAGATCCGCCTGTCCCACATTTAGATTTTAGTTTTTTCTCCAAATCTGATAGATCTATTTTTGAACCAACAAATCCATCAACAATGACAACAGATTTACCTTTTCTTTGTTTTCTATCAATGTATACTTTTAATTTTTGCTCATTGATAGGTAATGTTACTTCTTCTTCTTGTTCATCTATATTATAATCAAATTTTTGATTTGTTGAATAAACTATCCCTTCTCTTTTTTTCCAACTTTTACTCATAATTTAAACTTTTAAAATCATAATATACCTAAGTTGTAATAATTACATAAATATTTTATAAAAAAAAGCAGGCATATAAGCCGGATTCTGTATCCACGCAAAAGCGAGATTTCTATCATTTATCTAATGCGACCTACCCCCCGACAAAGACGGGCAGCCTCAAATATCGGTATACATGGTCTTGCAACCTGTAGGACGAACAGCTACTAATGTTACCATTAATACTGGTGAGCTCTTACCTCACCTTCTCACCCTTGACCCGACATGTCGAGCCGGTTCTTTTCTTCTTCGTTACCATACCCTCACGGATATCTTTTCTTTCAAAAGTACAGTGCCCTGTGTTGTCCGGACTTTCCTCCCCTTTGCAATACAAAAAGGCGATAGAATTGCCTGCTTTGAGGCAAAAATACAAAAATTAACTCTCATTTAAATCTTTATTCAGCTTTTTTGGTAAATTTGTGCAAAATTATTATTTGTGAAAGCTCTATTAAAATACAAATATAAATACGGGTTACATAGATTAAAAAATGATTTTAGAAAACCCGAAGATAATGCAATTGCTTGTAATCTGTCTAATGCAAAAAGTATCGGAATAATTTATAATGCAACAAAATTAGAAGATTTTAATATAGTTAAAGATTTTGTTATACGCTTAAAAGAAAACTGTCCATTAGTCAAGGCAATGGGTTTTGTAGACAATAAAGAGTTAGAAGATTTTCATATTCAACCTTTAGAATTCAGTTTTTTTTGCAATAATGATTTAAACTGGTATTTTAAGCCTAATGAAGATTCTGTTAAAGATTTTGTTAAAATTGAATTTGATATTTTAATTGATTTAAATCTTGATGAAAATCTTGCTGTCAGATTTGTTTTGGCAGAATCTACTGCTTTATTTAAAACTGGACGATATTGTTCAATAGATCCCAACTATTATGATTTAATGATAAGAATGCCTATAATTGACCATGATGATGATGATGATGATGATGATGATCAACAAAATCCATTAGACTTGTTAATCAAACAAACAGAACATTATTTACTAATGATAAATCCTGAGTAATATGAAAACAAACTTCCTTGGTACCGGTGTCGCAATGATTACTCCTTTTAAAGAGAATAAAAATGTAGATTATGTAGCATTAAAGAACATAATAAACCACCTAATTGATGGAAAAGTTGAGTATATTTTAGTTATGGGGACAACTGCAGAATCTGCAACTTTGAGTTTTGAAGAGAAAAATAAAATCTTAGAATTTGCAAAAAAGGAAATTAATGGACGAGTTCCAATAATGTATGGTTTAGGTGGTAATAATACTGCTGATGTTATTAAAAATATTGAAAAAACAAATTTTTCAGGAGTTGATGGTATATTAACAGTTGCACCTTATTATAATAAGCCAAACCAAGAAGGGTTATATCAACATTTTGCTGCAATAGCTAAAGCTTGTCCGATTCAAGTTGTTTTATATAATGTACCTGGACGCACAGTTGTTAATATTACTCCCGAAACAGTTGTTCGCTTAGCAAAAGATTATGATAATATTGTTGCTATTAAAGAAGCTTGTGGTTCTGTAGATCAAATAATGGAACTAATTAGAATAAAACCTGCTGATTTTACTGTAATATCTGGCGATGACGGTTTAACTATGCCTCTTATTGCTGCTGGTGTCCAAGGAGTAATTTCTGTGATTGCCAATGCATTTCCAAAAGATTGGTCGGATATGGTTAGACATGCTCTCAATTATGAATTTGATAAAGCTAGCCATATTCATTATCGCTATTTACCGACAATCTCAAATATGTTTGCCGAAGGAAATCCCGCAGGAGTAAAAGCATATTTAACAGAAATGAATATGATTGAAAATATTCTACGTCTTCCTATGGTTTCCGTAAGTAATAGCTTATGTCAGAAAATCAAGAATGAAATATCAACTTATAAAAAGTGATTATTCATATTTCAAGCATTACTTTATTCTTAAAATCTAATATTTATTTTTAATTTCCTGTATTAAAAAATGCATAGGCATAATTGTTGCAAAAAATAGACCCATTTCATGATAAAACAAATCATGTATATATATTTCAACATTATAATTATACAAATCAAGTCTTTTTTGTAAATATTTTTTTAAACAATAATATTGGTATCTATTACCTTTTAATAAAGACCTTATATCATTTTTATTTAATGCTGTCTAAAACCATTTGCATCTAGAGTAATATGCACCTATATTTATTAAAAAAAACTAAACTATATAGCTATGAAAAGATTTTTTATTATTGCAATTTGTTTTATTTTCCCATTGTCATTATTCTCACAAGTTAAAAGCAAAACATTTAATTTAATCGAAAATGCTTATGTTAATATGAGTAGTGTTAACTTGGAATTTGAAAATCAATATACTGTTATGGGATGGATGAGATGGAGTTCATTGTCTTCAAACGGACAAAGCTGGGCAGAAATAGTTGAGATGAATAATATAGAAGATGAATCATTTAGACATTTTTGGATTCAAAGTAATGAGGATAATTCAAGAGTTGAATTTGCTATGCAACTTATACCAGAAGCTATAGGACAATGGTCTGAGAATAGCATGACAGAAGGGGAATGGTTCCATTTTGCAGCAGTATATAATGGTCAACAACAAATATTGTATATAAATGGTGAAAAAGAATCTGGAAAAATGAGTACTGGACATTCAGATAATTTTAATGCAGACTTTACTTTATCTCTTGGTTCATTTGCAGCTTGGAATTTTAATAATAATTATTTGGGAGATCTCGATAATGTTTCAGTGTGGAATAGAGCTTTAACAGAATCAGAGATTGAATATATGTTATGTCAAGAAGTGCCAACATACTGTAATGGATTAATGTCATTTTACTCGAGAAATAATGTCGACAACAATATATTAAATAGTGAAATTGGCTTTAAACACATTGCAATGAACAATAATGATAATTATTTTATAGATGAATTAAACAAGAATGAAATAGAAGTAAATCATAATAAAGAAGAATATATAAATTGGGAATCAAATATTGCATATCAAAAAGCGCAAAAATCCGATCAAGTTTATGTTTTATATAATGATAAAATATACAAATTAAAAACATGGTATTCATTTAATCAAAATCCTGAAGATAATTTAGATATATGGGAATATATATACAATAAAATAAATGATGGTAATACATTTGCAGTAGATTCCAAATAATAGTTTATAGACAGTTTTTAGTTGGTGGCTCTGAGCCACTTTTTTTGAAGAAATATATTGCTCCTTGATAGTGATATATTTGAGTACTTTACAATAGCATTTAATAGAGACTTTTAGTGAAGTCATAATATTTTTTAATAAAATTATATAATTAATTTGGATAGTGAACATATGTTCACTATCTTTGTATTGAACAAATGTTCATAAAGTATGTCACCGAGAAGAAAAAGAATAAGGAAAATATATGGTCCACCATCAATTAAAGCATTGAGGCCCAACAGACGTGGAGGTGGAGCAATAAAAACAGACCCAGTAATTTTATTGCTCGAAGAGTATGAATCAATAAAATTGTGTGATTATGATTTATTGACTCATAATGAAGCATCTCAAATAATGGGAGTATCCAGACCTACATTTACTCGGATATATTCTGCAGCACGTCAAAAAGTTGCAAAATCTTTTGTAGAAGTACGAGAAATTATCATTGAAGGTGGTAAAGTTTATTATGATAGTGAATGGTACAAATGCGATATATGTGGTTCTGAATTCAACCATTCCGTATCTATATCAGATAAAATAATATGTCCTTTATGTGGAAATACAAATGTGAAAAATATTATTTATAATCAAGACAATAACGATTAAAACAAAAATTAGTTAGTATGAAAGTAGCAATTACATCAACAGGAAACAGTCTTGAATCTACAATTGATCCTAGATTTGGGCGATGTGCTTATTTTGTTATCTGCGATTTAGAAACAGGTAATACAGAATTTATTCAAAATCCAAATAAAAATGCAAGTAATGGAGCCGGACCAGCTTCTGTAAAAATTGTTGCAGAAAAAGGAATTGGCAAAATGATTTCTGGAGAATTTGGAATGAAAATTAAATCTATTTTTGATAGTCTTTCTATACAAATGATTGTTATGAAAGATCATTCAAAAACAATAAAAGAAATTATAGAAATGTTGAATCATTAAAAAAAGGAGGAAATATGCCTGGTTTAGATCAAAAAGGTCCTGAAGGGCAAGGCCCAATGACAGGACGCAAACTGGGAAAATGTGTGAATAAAGACGCACAAGATCCTAACGGTAATAGTGGATTTGGCCTAGGACGTGGGTTAGGTAGAGCTGGAAGAGGTTTAGGTAGAGGACTCGGTCGTGGGTTAGGTCGCAGAAACCGTAATGGTGGTAATTAATTAGTTTTTTTTATCTGCACAAAGGCAGTGGGAGATTTTGAGATATAAATATCCTGCTCGCCTTTTTGTAATTAAATAATTTAAATATGGATAGAATTATTGCAATGCCAATGCAAAATGGTAAATTATGTGAACATTTTGGACATTGTCAGTATTTTGTGGTTGCTAAAGTAGAAAATAATCAGATTGTAGAAATGAAAGAACATATACCTCCTGGACATGTCCCGGGATTGTACCCCAAATGGGTCGCTGCTTTTGGCACAACTGATGTTATTACTGGTGGAATGGGACAAAAAGCAATTCAACTTTTTATGGATCAAAACATAAATGCTTTTGTTGGAGCTCCTATAAAAGATGCTAAAAATATAGTAGAAGATTTTATTAATAATCGCTTGTCTTTATCTGCTAATTATTGTAATCATAATAATAGTAAAGGACATGGAGAATGCAACAAGTAAATTAAAAGACCCTAGATGCCTAACTTGTTTTCATCGCTCATATAAAAGATTGTTTAATAAATATGATGTTTCTGAATTAAAGCAAAAAGAGTTTATGAATCAATTCGAATCTGTTGTTAAAAATTCGGATGATTTATCCTCACCCGAAATTCAGAGAGAATTGAATGCCGGATTTTGCAGTATTATTGGTGTCAAAGATCCTTTTTTTGAAGAGAAAAAGAAAAGTAACGAACAAGCTATGGAAATCTTTAACAGATGGAAACCTATAGTTTTTTCAGAGCCTGACTCATTCAAGACAACTCTACGCCTTGCTATTGCCGGCAACATTATGGATTATGGCGCATCTGATTATTTTGATATTGATTCCGTAATTATAAAAGTTCTACATGCAAATTTTGCTATTGATAATTCTTGCTTATTAAAAGAAAAAATCGATTCAGCAAAAAACATACTCTATTTAGGTGATAATGCTGGAGAAATTGTATTTGACAGACTATTTATTGAAACAAACATGTCAGACAAAGTAACTTATGTAGTTAAAGGTGGACCTGTTCTTAATGATGTAACTATAGATGATGCCCGTGAAGTCGGAATGTATAATACTGCAAAAGTAATTACCAATGGTTATAATGCACCATCTACAATTCTTGACAAATCAAGCAAAAAGTTTTTAGACTATTATAAATCTGCAGATTTAATTATTTCTAAAGGACAAGGTAATCTTGAAGGATTAATTAATGAGAATGATGAAAGAATATTCTTTTTATTAATGGTCAAATGTGATGTTATTGCAGAATTATTAGGTGTTAATAAAGAGAGTTTTGTTGTTGTAAATGGAGGAAGAAAAATTGAAAACAAATAATATTAAAATTGCTATTGCAAGCGGAAAAGGTGGAACAGGAAAAACATTTCTTTCTACCTCATTATTTTGGTCATTATCACAAAAATATGAAAAGGTTACTCTTTTGGATTGTGATGCAGAAGAACCAAACTCAGGAATATTTTTAGACAAGAAAATTTTGAATCAAGTAGAAGTAACACAAGAAGTGCCTGTTATCAATACAGATAAGTGTACATATTGTTCTAAATGCCACGACTATTGTGCATATAATGCAATATTTATCATTCCCCCTTCCAAAATTATTAGGGTTATTGATGAGTTGTGCCATGCATGTGGTGCATGCTCTGTTGCTTGTGAATATGATGCAATTACTGAAAAAGATGTATTACAAGGGAGAGTTACAGTTTATAATACTTTAAATAACAACAAGTTTGTTGAATCAAGAATGGAAATTGGAGTTATGTCTCCCGTTAAAGTAATTAAAGAAGGTATAAAACAAGCAGGAAATGAAGGAATAATAATATTTGACTCACCTCCCGGTACATCTTGCCCATTTATCCAAACTGTTACCGAAGCAGATTTTATTATTCTTATAACCGAACCAACTCCCTTTGGATTAAGTAATTTAAAGCAATCTGTTGATACTTTAAACACAATGGATAAAAAGTATGGAGTTGTAATTAATCGTGCTAAATTAGGAGATGATGAAATATACAAATATCTTAAAAACAACAATATTCCATTATTATTAGAAATCCCATTTGACAGAAAAATTGCAACACATTATTCAAAAGCGGAAATACCTGCAAAATATATGCAAGATTTTAAGGAAAATCTAAATTTAATGTTTGACTCAATATATCAAAAATATGGAAATAGCAATAATTAGTGGTAAAGGTGGGACCGGCAAAAGCAGTATAAGTGCAGCATTTGCTAGCCTCTATAAAAATACAATGTTAGTTGATTGTGATGTTGATGCTGCAAATTTGCATATTCTTTTTAAACCTAAAATTGAAACCGAAGAAGTTTACATTGGTGCCGAAACAGCTGTTATTGATTATGATAAATGCACAAATTGTGGAATTTGTGCAGATTATTGTAAATTTGATGCCATTTCTTTTAAAAACAATTCAGTCGAAATTGAAGAAGTATTTTGTGATGGCTGTCGTTTGTGTTCAAGAATCTGTCCTGAAGAAGCCATAAGTATGGTCGAAAGCGATAAAAGTCGTATGTTTACAGGAAAATACAGATATGGAGAAATGGTTTTTGGTATTTTAGGTCCTGGTGAAGAAAATTCTGGAAAATTAGTAAATGTAGTAAGAGAAAAAGCAAAAAAGATTGCTGAAGAAAAAGGAATATCAACTATAATAATTGATGGCCCTCCAGGAATAGGTTGTCCTGTTATATCAACAATTACTGGAGTTGATCATGTTATAGTTGTTACTGAACCAAGTAAATCAGGCTTACATGATTTAAAAAGAACCTTAGAAATGACAAAAGGGTTTAACTTAAAAACCTGGGTTATTGTAAATAAATTTGATTTAAATTATGAAATATCAAAAGATATTGCTTTATTTTGTAATTCAATTGATGTTAATATTTTAGCAAATTTACCGTTTGATAAAAAAATAGTAAAAGCTATGGTAGAATGCAAAACAATAACTGAATATATGAATGATTCTGAAATAGTATCTTTGATTAAAAGTGCTTTTCAAAAATTACAATAAAATGATAAAAAAAGGAATGGTACATATCTATACAGGTAATGGTAAAGGGAAGACAACTGCTGCGATAGGTCTTGCAATAAGAGCCAGCGGAAACAATAATAATGTCTACATTGCCCAATTTGTAAAAGGAATGCATTATTCTGAATTAGAATCATTAAAATTACATAAAAACATAGTATTACAACAATTTGGTAGAGATTGCTTTATTGAAAAAGCACCTGTTATGGAGGATATTATTGCTGCTCAAAAAGGACTTGATACAGTTAAATCTATATTGTTATCTGATAAATATAATATGATTATTTTAGATGAAATTTTTATAGCATTGCATTATAAACTTATTAATTTTGATGATTTAAAAAATCTTATGGAGACAAAAAACGAAAAAACAGAACTAATACTTACAGGCAGATATGCCCCAAAAGAACTTTATGAAATAGCTGACTTAATAACTGAAATGAAAGAAATAAAACACTATTTCAATAAAGGAGTTAAGGCTCGTTTAGGTATAGAATATTAAAAAATAAGATGTATTTTAATAATATTATTATTTATTGTATATTTGATACAATATTTTTATGTCGTACAATAAAGCATTATTATAGCGTGGGTTCAATTAGCAGACCCTTAATTTAATTGAGTATTAATTTAAACTAAATTTATGTAATTATTCTAATAAACGGGTATGCTCCTTTTAAATTTCTCAATTTGAGAAAACAATTTATAAAATATTGGTATTGTATATCTCTTTTATATATACACAAAATTATACTATGAATAAATTTTAATAAAGCAAATTATATAACGTGGGCTATACAAAGCCCGAAAGTATTCATTAATTAAAAACCTAAAAATGAAAGAAACAAATGTATTAGTTATTGGAGGCAGCGCTGCTGGAATGGTGACTGCATTAACCGGGCAAATCAATTTTCCAGAGAAAGATTTTATTATTGTAAAAAAAACTAAAGATGTTATGGTACCTTGTGGAATACCTTACATTTTTGGGACATTAAACTCTTCTGAAAACAACATTATGCCAGTCGATATGATGATGGAAAAAAATGGAATTACATCATTAGTAGATGAAGCTGTTGAAATTGTAAGAGATGAAAAGTATGTAAAATTTGCAAGTGGAGAGTCAATTAAATATGACAAACTTGTAATAGCAACAGGTTCTATGCCAATTTTACCAAAATGGTTAAAAGGAGTTGATCTTAATAATGTATTTGTCATTCCTAAAGACAGAAACTATCTTGATGAAATGACAAACAAACTTGAAGGTAAAAAGAAAGTTGCTGTTGTTGGAGCTGGATTTATAGGTGTTGAGCTATCAGACGAACTAAACAAAAAAGGTTTTGAGGTTACACTAATTGAGAAATTACCTCATATTTTAAATCTTGCTTTTGATCCTGACATATCGAATAAAATTCATGAATTAGTTGAAAATCGTGGAATAAATATTTTAACCGGCAAAGGAATTACTCAGATTCATGGTGATACTAATGTTCAAAGTATTGAATTAGAAGATGGAACTAAAATTGATATGGACGCAGTTGTCCTTTCTGTAGGTTATAGACCAAATACATCATTAGCTAAAGATACAGGAATTCCTATTGATGCAAGGGGTTTTATTATTGTTGATGAATATATGCGTTCAAATATAGATGAAATTTTTGCTGTTGGAGATTGTGCTCAAAAACGCGATTTCATTACTCGCAAACCCGTTCCTACAATGCTAGCATCAACTGCATGTGCTGAAGCTAGAGTTGCCGGAATGAATTTATATGATTTAGAAATAGTTAAAAACTTTAGTGGAACAATTGCTATTTATTCTACAGCTATAGAAGATAATGGTTTCGGAACAGCTGGAATAAC
The DNA here is from genome assembly GCA_964448235.1 of uncultured Bacteroidales bacterium. GTDB lineage: Bacteria > Bacteroidota > Bacteroidia > Bacteroidales > ML635J-15 > Bact-19. The sequence goes on from CAYUWD010000051.1 coordinate 11,501, forward strand.
AGAATATGCAGCTGAAATGGAGGGCATTTCAACCGTATCAGGAATATTTGAAGGAATTAATCGTCACCCAGGATGTTTACCAGGAGCACACAAACAAATTGTTAAACTTATTGCTACTAAAAAATCAGGCGTTATTATTGGTGGAGAAGTAGTAGGCGGATCTGAAGCAGGAGAATTAACAAATGTTATTGGTTTAGCAATTCAGAATAGAATGACAATAAACTCTCTCTTATCTATGCAAATTGGAACACATCCAATGTTAACTGCATCACCTGCAGGTTATCCTTTAATTAAAGCTGCAGAAACTATCGCAAAAAAATTACGTTAATTTAGTAATTATTTAAATACTTAAAGGAAAAGCTGAAACTCATTTATTAGAATTTCAGCTTTTTATATTACATATTTATCAATCAATTGAATTATATAGTAGTTTACTTATATAAACTCATTTATTTTCATAAAATTAACTGATATGAATCATACATATATTTTAGTTTTTACACATTTAATATTGTATTTTTGTAAAGTTTATAATAGAAATCTATATATACAAATTAGTTAAAAAGTTTAATATTGAATAAATTTATAAATTATGGGAATGTTTGATAAAATTGATTTACCGAAAGTGAAAAATATTATTGTTGTAGCATCGGGTAAAGGAGGTGTCGGAAAATCAACAGTATCTGTTAACTTATCGATTGCTTTAGCCAGACAAGGATTTAAAGTAGGATTAATAGATGCAGATATTTATGGACCTTCAATACCAAAAATGTTTGGTATTGAAGAATTAAAACCAGAGGTTAAAGTAATCAATGAAAAAGATTACATGACGCCTATTGTTAAGAATGGAGTAAAAATAATGTCAATCGGTTTCTTTGTTGGCAAATCTCAAGGACTAATCTGGCGAGGCCCAAAAGTTGCCGGTGCTATAACACATCTATTTGAAACAACAGACTGGGGAGAATTAGATTATCTTTTCGTTGACTTTCCTCCAGGTACAGGCGATATACAATTAACAACTATGCAAAAAACATCATTATCAGGAGCAATAATCGTAACAACTCCTCAAGAAGTTGCATTAAATGATGCCAGAAAAGCAGCATCAATGTTTATGAATCCTGATCTAAAAGTCCCTGTTTTAGGAATAATTGAAAATATGAGTTGGTTTACTCCCGAAAAACATCCAGACGAAAAATATTATATATTTGGTGAAGGTGGAGGAAAAATCCTTGCAGAGGAATGTAATTCACAATTATTAGGACAAGTACCTTTAGTTGCTGAAGTAGGGGCTGCTGCTGAAAAAGGGCAAAGTGTTTTTTCTCAATCAAACATAATTCCAATGGAAACATTTGAGAACATAGCAGAAAAAATAATGAAAATTTAATATTTTAAATTGCCTCAATTTAAAAATGTAGGATAAAGCATCTCTTTTTGAGATGCTTTTTTCATATTTAATTGCAATACTAAATGAATTTAGTATTTTTGTGACAAATTGAGTCATTAGCTCAGGCCCGATTTTTAGAAAAATCCGTCTGGCATAAAAGAGGTTCTTTAAAAAAAATGAATGTAATAATAGGAGTTTTGATTTTTCGTAAAAAAAATCGAGGCTCCACGAAAAATGGGATAAAATTCTGTTGAATTTTATTATTTTTCGGGATTGGTTTAGAGTATATTTAGAGTCATTAGCTCAGTTGGTTTAGAGCACTAGCTTGACAGGCTAGGGGTCGCTGGTTCGAATCCAGCATGACTCACAAATAATAAAGCCCGATAACTCGGGCTTTATTATTATGTTTTTATTTAATTATTATTTACTACTGCTTTAACAATTTTATTGAATATACTTTACCATCATTTTTCTCAATCTGAATTAAATATAATCCTTTTGCAAAATCTGAAGTATTTATCATATTACTATTTATGGATTTATATTCTTCGATAATTTGTCCAGTTATATTTAAAATTGATATTTTTTCTATTGATTCAAAATTAGATATTATTATATATTCAGAAAAAGGATTTGGGTAAACACATATATCATTAATTGAATTTTGAGGCACATTACTATTGTCATTAAAATTAGCAGTTAAAGTAAGATTTTCGTTAGGCATTGAAAAATTATATTCTGCTTCGGTTGAGACTACATTATCCAAATCATCTGTCCAATTAGCAAATACAAATCCTGTTTGTGGGATAGCATTTATTGTCACATTTTCTGCTTCGGCAAAATCACCAGCCCCCAAAACAGTACCCCCAGTAATTGGTTCAACATTTAATGACAATGTATACATTGTCACAACTTCAGGAATAAAATATGCAGTTATATTTAGATCATTTGCAGGCATATTAAAGATGTATGGATTATCACTACTAATTACTAATTCGTCAATTCTCCAATTTTGGAAAACATATCCTATATTAGGACCTGCGCTAAGACTTACTACTTCGTCTACATAATATGTTCCATCTCCATTAACTATTCCAGACAATAGTGGACTAATTGATATACTAATTTCATATTGTTCTTCTGTCATCGTCAAATAATAAAATGCAGGATTCCCTATGTCAAAATTAACTTGTATAGTTGCATAATATGTTTCAACAGATTTCATTTTATTTTTTGCCCCACTGTCAAGATAAACTCTAAGTGTTGCCGTTAAAGTATTTATTGGAGTTACAACATAATCAGTATAATCATATTGCTGCATTCCATCCTCTTCGAGCGACCAAACTGTTAAGCTTTCAACTTCTGATGCATCATTCCATGTTATGGTTGTTTCAACATATTCAGGCATTGAATTTACATCCAACAATACATTATTCGGGTCAATTGTAGCACTTGTAACATTTGTTTGTATAGCAGTTATTGTTAACGTCACATTATCTTCTGTATTAAATTCAACATCAAGTACAATAACGTCATCAACAAGATTTAGTTCTTGATCAAGAAATGTTTCATCAATAAACAACCACATTCCATCAATATAATAATCAGTATCTTCAACAAGTGGTGTTGAATTGTATGATACACTGGAAATAGATTCTGCCATATTATATATAATGTGAGTAAAAACATCATCTGGATTAGACAAATCATAGCTAACAGAGTTTGGCAATAAACTAGGTATAGATGTTTCAATTACCATAATATTAAAAAATGAATTCCAATCACTATTAAAATGAGCATAAAACATTAATTCATCAGATACTTCAGGACTTAGTGAATTAATAAAACTTTGTTTTATTGTTAAGCTATTCCCATTTATCTCAAAGTCTGTTACGTTTATAAGTTCTATTTCCTGATAATCATCAAATTCATCATAATAAAAATAGACAAGATTCTCGATAGAAGTTTCATCTCCCCAATTAATATCAAATTCAACATCTGTTGGCTCCATAATACTATAATAGTTTTCTTCAGGACTAATTTCTCCTGTAATATAATCACCAAAACCAGTAGTAAATTCTAATTGGAAAGGATTATTCATATATGTACCCGGATTATTTAAATCTTCTATTGATTCATTAGGGATATTTAAATAATATGTTGTGTTAATATTTAATGGGGAATTTGGAACAATTATAAGTATATTTCCAGATTCAATATAAATATCTGTAATTGTCCACGCCCCTACTCCACTTTCATCAAAACTAATATCGTCAAAACCATTATATGTTGTTCCTTCCATAATTTCTCTATCAAAAGTAATTTGAATTGAAGATATTGCAGGATCAACACCAATTTGATTATACACAGGGTTAGATGTAATTACAGTAGGATATTCAGAAACAAAGATTGCTTCAATTGATACATCATTAGCTGGCATAACAAAAGAATATGGATTCTGAGTTATTTCAGTAGTTTCATCAACAATCCATTTCTCAAAAATAAAATCAGGATTAGAATATGCTTCTATAATAACATCTTCATCAACATCATATTCTCCATTTCCTGAATAGTATCCTCCATATTCGGGTGTGCTGTATATATTTACATCATAATATTCACTATAAATACCTAAAAATATATGATTCGAACAATTTATATTATAAATTACTTCAATAGCAACATAGAAATAGTCTATTTCTTTAGTTGATTTAGCGTCATTTCCAAGTATTATTTTAAGTGTTGCTGTTTCACTATTTATAGGTGTAATAGTATAATCTTCATATGGTACTGTTTGAGGGTAACCATTCATTTGTGAAAAAGTTACATTCATACTAGTAACTGAGGTTGCGTCATTCCATGTAATGATAGTTTCTATGTATTCGGGCATCTCATTTTCGTTAATATCATACTCTGTTTGGCTTAATTCAGGATTTGTATTACCAGTAAGAACAGTTTCTACTATAAATGTATCTGTATCTTCTGAATTAAATGTAACAATAACATTTATTTCAGCCCCTATATATGTTAACTCAGAGCTAAGATAATCATTTGTAAAGAACAAAAAATCACCCATAATATAATAATTCGATTCATCAATAGGATTTCCATCCACTTCGACTTGAGTAATATTATCCGACAAAGCCCATGTAATAGTAGAAAACATATCAGATGGATTACTTAAATCATATACTAAATTATCTTCAACTATCGAAGAATGTATTGTTGGAATAATAAAAATTCCAAAGTGAGGATTTCCTCCTACATCAAAATTTGCATAAAAGTTAATATGCTCACCAGATTCCGGACTTAAAGATTCAATATAAGTTTGAAGAATAATCAATGTATTACCATCTACTGAATAATCTGTTGTTAAATTTAAGAGCTCTTCATGATAATCATCAAATTCATCATAATAATAAAAATAAAGAGAATTAATAACTGATGCACCATCCCACTGAATATAAAACTCAACATCATCGGGTTCAGAAATACTAAATAAATTATCTCCGGGTGTAATACTCTGAGCATTTATAACAGAAGATATAAACATTCCTATAATAATTACAAAAGAATATTTATAACTATTTTTCAAAAAAGAATAAAGTTTTGTTCTCATAAGATTATGGTTTTGGTTAATAGATTTATAGTTTTTATTAAACAAATATAGTAAATTAGTTAATACAATACAAATCCAAAAAATACTTTTAGGAGAACAATTTTAACTATATGATATTATCGGCATCTCAAAATAAAAACAAGTTCCTTTATTAAGTTCTGATTTTACAGACAATTCTCCATTTAAAATATTTGCATAAGCTTTACAGATTGATAATCCAAGACCTGACCCATTAGAAGAAGTCGATTGACTGTCTATTTGAAAAAATCGATTAAATATTTTTTCTTGATTTTCTAGACTAATTCCAATACCTGTATCTTTTACATAGAACATAATATGTGTATCAGATATTAAATAATATCCGAGTTCTACAAACCCCTTTTCTGTAAATTTGCATGCATTTGAAATAAGATTAGATAATATTTGTTTCAATTTTATTGTGTCAGTAATACTGTTTATAGATTTTTTTGGAATGGAATCGGATAATATAAATTTAACTTCTGTTTTTTGTTGAAATAACACCATCATTTGAGTATAAATATCTTTAATAAATGAGTTTATTTCAAGAGTATATGAATTTTTTCTAATAAGTCCTGCTTCAATTTTTGAAAACTCAATAATGTCATCCAAAATCAGCAACAATTGATTACAACTATTTTCAATTATTTCAAGGTATTCCAGCTTTTCAGCTTTCGTAATATCATCTTTAAGCAATTCTGCAAAACCAAGAATTCCATTCATTGGTGTTCTAATCTCATGAGAAAGATTACTTAAAAAAGCTGATTTCAATTTATCGCTTTCAACAGCTTTTGCTCTTGCATTTTTCAACTCATCTATAAGTGTCATTCTTTCTGTAATATTTCTAATAACAGCTAACACCTTATTTTCTTGAAAACAAACCATCTTAGCATCAAAATATTCTATTTTTTTATTGATTTCTAGATTATATTGAAAGTTTGCCATTATTTTTTTAGAAAGAACCTGTTTGATATGATGTAGTGTAATATTTGCAATGTCTATTGGCATTATTTCTTTTATATTTTTATTTAAAAAATATTTAGGTTCGCTAATGAGTTGCAAATCTGAATTTGAATAAAAATCAATAATATTTCCTTGTTTGTTAAATGTAAAAAGCAAATCAGGTAATGCCGAAAGCAAAGCATCTTTATAATCATTCAAAGCTTCTGTATTAGCTTTAGACAAAAGAATTTCATTTTCTATTTTTAATCTGTCTGTTATATCATGATAAATTGATTGATATGTATTGTTTGGTAATAGTTTAGAGTGCATCTCGACTGGAACAATAGTTCCATCAGGACGTAATATTTCTCTTTGATTAATTACAATTTCCCCATTTTTAACTTTATTAAAGTCTAAAGGTTTTTTTCCGATACTGCTTTTTGTAAAAAACCCATCTGAAATATGTTTACCAACAATCTCATTCCTTTTACGTCCCAAAAGTTTATACATATATGTATTTACTTCAGTAATTACGCCATCTAAATTTCCAATAAGAATTCCTCCAACAGCAAAGTTTATTAAACTTTTATATTTCTGTTCACTTTCTATTAGTAAGTTTTCGGTTTCTTTTCTTTTCGTAATATCTCTTAAAACAGCAATAACAACTTTTTTATCAAAATATATTCCAGATACTAAGCTTACTTCAGACAAAAATTCTGTTCCATTACTATTTTTGCCCCAATACTCAAGAATTTGAGGTTTACCATTATATGCTAGAGTAATTTTGTTAAATATCTCATCCAAATCGTTTTTCCCTGAAGCTTCCAAATGGCGAGGATTCTTACCAACGAAAAACTCAAATGTATATCCAAAAAAGTTCTCCGCAGCTTTATTTATATCAATAAAATTACCTTCTTCATCTTGAATAAAGATTGCTTCTGAAATAGAATTTAGCATCCCCCTATATGTTATTTCAGAAAGTTTCAATTCTTTTTCAGTCCTTTTCCTTTCAGAGATATCCGAAAATACTGTTAATAAATATATTTCATTATCCTGTCTATATGGAGTTGTTATTACTTCAGTATTTATTTTATTACCCTGACCAGTAACAAAAACATGTTCTGTAATATTAACTTGTTTAAATTCTTTTAATGACTCTTGTAATCGAAGTTTTACTTTTTTATGGTAATCTTCATGGATATAATCAAATATATTCTGTTTAATTAAACCATTTTTAGAAACTTGCAACAGGTCTTGAGCATATTCATTTGCAAAGATGATATTATTTTCTTTATGTATAACAACACCATTAGGTAAAATATCTATTAATTTTTTAAATTTAATTTCGATCTCAAATAATTCATTTTCTTTAATTTTTTGAGCAGAAATATCCTCTACTGTTCCATCTATATATTTTATTTTACCATTTTCATCTTCTACTGCTTTAGCACTTTCACGAACATATATTACCTCTCCATTCTTTTTTATCCAGATAGCTTCTTTCCCAATTATCACTTTCTGTTTTGAGATAGTTTTAATAAAATCCTGACGATTCTTATTTTTAATAAGTGCATTGTCATTCAAATTATGTTTTTGCAAGTCTGTCAAACTGTCAAAACCTAACATCTTTATCAGTGGAGGATTTACATCAATAATATTTCCTTCTACACTTGTTCGATATAAACCAATAGTGGTATTTATATATATGTCATTTAAACTTTCTAATTTACTAATAAGATCATTATTTTGTCTTTTTAATTCAGAAATTTCTCTTTGGAGATTTTTTATTTCGTTATTTTCTGACATATTTTACCTTCTTGAAAAGTGTTATATAAATCAAAAATACAATTATTTTATCAATTAACCTTTGCTTGTTAAAAAACATTGTAGTAATTATATAAACATATCTTAATAATTTACAAAATTTGTAAAAAATGAATGTTATGTTGAAAAATGGTGGAATATTTTTACTTATAATTGCTTTAAGTTTTATAAATCTTTCAATATCTGAAGACCCTTTAGATGACAATTATTACAGTCAATCTATATATCCTCCTTTTTTATCTGCAGATAGTATTTGGGTAGATTCGGTTTTTAACACTCTCAACCTTGATGAGAAAATTGCTCAACTATTAATGGTTCCTGCTTATTCGAATAAAGGCGAATATCATATAAATCAAACTATTGATTTAATACAAAATTATAATATTGGTGGAATAATATTTATGCAAGGAGGACCATGTCGTCAAGCAAATTTAATTAATAAATACCAATCTATATCAAGAATACCATTACTAATCTCAATGGATGCAGAATGGTCGTTAAGTATGCGCTTAGACTCAACTATTTATTATCCTCGCCAAATGATGCTGGGTGCAATTCAGGATAATGAATTAATATATGATATGGGAAAAGAATTTGCTAGACAATTAAAGCGAGTTGGTGTTCACGTTAACTTTGCACCTGTAATTGATGTAAACAACAATCCAAACAATCCTGTAATTAATGATAGATCTTTTGGAGAAGACAAATATAATGTATGTATAAAATCATATAATTATATGAAAGGCTTACAGGATAATAAAATTCTGGCAACTGCGAAACATTTTCCCGGACATGGAGATACAGACGTAGATTCACATAAATCCTTACCAATTATATTGCATGATAAACAAAGATTAGATAGTTTAGAATTGTTTCCATTTAGATATTTAATTAATAAAGGAATTTCAAGTATTATGGTTGCTCATTTATTTGTCCCAGCAATTGACTCTACAAAAAACACTCCTACAACATTGTCTAAAAAAGCTGTTTCAGAAGTACTCAAAAACGATCTTGGTTTTAATGGGTTAATAATTACAGATGCTTTAAATATGGGAGGAGTGACAAAATATTATAAACCTGGAGAAGCAGATGTAAAAGCCCTAATTGCCGGTAATGATATATTATTATTTCCAAATGATGTTGAATTAGTAATTAATGAAATTAAAAATGCTATAAATCAAGGTCTTATCACCGAAGAACAAATAAATTATAAATGTAAAAAAGTTTTACAAGCTAAATATTGGGTTGGATTAAATAACTACAATACAATTAATACCAAAAACATCGTTGAAGATTTGCAAAATGTAGATGCTAGATTATTGCAGCAGAAATTAGTTGAAAATTCTATCACTTTAGTAAAAAATCAGGATAGTATAATTCCTCTTCGAAATTTAGATACATTAAATATAGCAACAATAGTTTTTGGAACAAATACTAACAGCAAATTTCAAAACAGGTTAAAATACTACACAAAAACAGATGATTTTATTTTTAATAATGATTTAATAAAATTTGGAAAAAAAGAACTATTAAAAAAACTAAAATCGTATGATATCGTAATTGCTGGCGTACATGGAACAAATAGATATGCGTCAAGAAATTTTGGAATCAGTAATCAAACAATTAATTTTATTGATACACTAACAAAAGAAACAAATTTAATACTTGATGTTTTTGGAAATCCATATAGCCTTGCAAAATTTAAAAATGTAGAATTTGTTACAGGATTAATTGTGTCATATAATGATTGGGAAATTACAAATGACTTTTCAGCACAACTTATTTTTGGTGGAATTGGATCAAAAGGAAGATTGCCTGTTAGTATTGAAGATAAATTCGTAATAGGAGAAGGTGTAGATACAGAAAACATAAGGCTCAAATATACACAAGTCCCAGAAGAAGCAGGCGTTGACTCAGAATATCTAAATTTAGTAGATTCTATAATTGATTTAGGATTAACCAAAGGGGCTTTCCCGGGAGGACAAGTTGCTGCTGCAAAAAATGGAATAGTATTTTATCAAAGATCTTTTGGTTATCATACTAATGATAAAAAAATTAAAGTGAAAGATATGGATATTTACGATCTTGCTTCTGTAACAAAAGTTAGTGGAACAGTTGCAGCTCTTATGAGATTATATGGAGAAGGCATTTATAATCTTGATGACAAACTATCTAATTATGTTAGTTTAATAGACACAACAAACAAAAAAGATATGACTTTTGTAGATATTTTAACCCATCGTGCCGGTTTAAAATCCTGGATTCCTTTTTATAAAAATACTATTGCTAATGAAGTAATAAAAACTGAATTATATAGTTCTGTAAAAACTGACACTTTTTCTATTCAGGTTGCAAAAGACATGTACATGAATAAGAATTATATAGATTCTATTTATCAACAAATTTGCGTTTCAGATCTAAATCCTTATGGCACTTACATATATTCCGATTTAGGATTTTACTTGTTTGCATTAATGATCGAAAATGAAACAGGAATGTCTTTACCAAATTATCTTAACAAAACATTTTATTCAAAATTAGGAGCCTGGACAACAGGCTATCATCCACTTGAACGATTTGATAAATCTGAAATAGTACCAACCGAACAAGATAATTACTTTCGCATGCAACTTTTAAATGGATACGTTCATGATCAAGGTGCTGCAATGCTGGGTGGAGTTTCAGGTCATGCAGGAATTTTTTCAAATGCCAACGACTTATTGAAAATAATGCAAATGTATTTGAATGAGGGGACTTATGCAGAAGACAATTTTATACCATCAGAAGTTATAAAGGAATTCACTAAATATCAGTTTAATCCTGTTTTAAACAGGAGAGGGTTAGGTTTTGACAAAAAACAGCCCACAGATACATCTAAAGGGATTGGAAGTAATAGTTCATCGGATTTAGCATTTGGTCATGGTGGCTATACAGGAACAATGGTATGGGCTGACCCTGAATATAATTTTGTTTATATTTTTAATTCAAATCGTGTATGTCCTACTTCTAACAATTGGAAAATTATTAAGTTAAATATTAGAACTGAAATAGAAGAAGCATTTTACCAATCTTTTATTAGTTTTGACAAGAAGAACCAAACTGAAAATAAATAGATTAAAACTACTATTTTAAAACTATGAGAATAGCCTTTAATAAATACATATTAATAATATTTGTGATAAGTTTTTTATTAATATTTTCTGAAAATTCTCATGCTCAATATCTTGAAAATGGTCCAACACCTATTCAACGAATATTTTGGGGTGGAAACCTTGGTTTAATGTTTGGAAACTATACTTATGTTGCAATTGATCCAGTTATTGGCTATCGTATAACAAACAGAATGTCTGCAGGTATTGGAGGAAATTATTCTTGGACTAAAAGTTCTTTTCATAATTACACTACTAAAACATATGGAGGGAATGTATTCGCTTCATTTACCTTGATTAAAGATCTCTCAGAAATTATACCATTTTATGACAATGGAGCAATATTGGCTTATGCTGAACTGTCTTTGATTAATATTAATGATTTTTATAATATTCTTCCTTATGGTCAAGATGTTTGGTCTTATACTCCTCTTGGAGGTATTGCTTATCAGTCATGTGTCGGAAAAAGGTCATATGTGCTTTTTATGATTTTATATAATTTTAACGAAAGTTCTATTTCTCCTTATCCAAATCCTGTGTTTAAAGTTAGTTTTCAGTTTTAAAGTGTCTAGGGTTCGTAATTCGAAATTGGGAGTTCGCAATTTGTTGATTATTGATTATTAAATCTCATTTATTTACTCTTCATTTTCAAAATAAAGTTTGTA
>CAYUWD010000052.1:0-22871 GCA_964448235.1 uncultured Bacteroidales bacterium
CAATAAATGAACTTTTTTATGAGTCAGATTTTATTTTTATGACAGGGGGCTTGGGACCAACAAATGATGATATTACCAAAAAAGTTCTGTGTGAAATGCTGGATTGTGATTTGGTGTTAAACAAAGATGCACTATCAAATGTTAGAGAGCTTCTTGGTAAACGCGGTTACGAAATAAATGAGAATAATTATTATCAGGCAATGGTGCCCGAAAAAGCAAAAGTTTTTGTTAATAAGTTAGGTACAGCTCCTGGAATGATGTTTAGAATTGGTGAGAAACTTTTGTTTTCTATGCCAGGAGTTCCATTTGAGATGAAATATCTTATCGAAAATAAATTCATTCTGTATTTAAAAAAACAGTATAAACTTAAATCAATTTTTCATAAGACAATTCTAACATCCGGTTTGCCGGAAGCTATGCTGGCACAGAAGTTATCTGTTTGGGAGAACTCACTTCCGGAAGAAATAAAGCTGGCATATTTACCATCGCCCGGGTATATTAGGTTAAGGTTGAGTGTTTATAATGCAAATAATTACCTAGTTAATTTAGTTGAACAAAAGGTATCTGAACTAAAAACAATAATTCCGGAAAACTTTAAAACAGATAATGACCTTAAACCTGACGAGCTAGTTGCAGATATTTTAGTTAAAACGGGTTTGAGTTTGGCAACAGCGGAAAGTTGTACAGGAGGTAAAATCGCATCAATGCTTACAGCCATACCAGGCAGTTCTACGTATTTTAAAGGTAGTGTAATTTCATATTCTAATGAGATTAAAATAAATGTTTTAGGTGTGAGCCCGGAAGATTTAGAGGAATTTGGTGCTGTGAGTTCTCAAGTTGTCGAGCAAATGGCAATAGGTGCAAGAAAATTACTAAACACCGATTATGCACTTTCTACTAGTGGTATTGCTGGGCCGGATGGTGGTACGCCAGAGAAACCTGTTGGAACGGTTTGGATAGGTTTAGCTTCAAAAGATAAAGTAATTAGTAAAAAACTACAATTGTTTAAAGAACGTGAGTTTAATATCTTGGGTTCAGCTAATGCAGTTTTGATGATGTTAATAAATGAAATAAATAAAATATGAGAAAAATAATACCATATTTGAATGTGAAACTTATGTTTTTTACTTTAGTTTGCTTTATATACTCTTGTACGAATAAAGAAAATAAAGTAAGTAATCAAGTCGTTGATAGAGTTCAATGTGAAGAATTTCAACAAATACTTGACTCTGCAAATGTTAGCGGATCGATATTGTTTTATAATGCTAATGAAGATAAGTTCTATTCAAATGATTTTGACTGGGCTGAAAAACAATTTCTTCCTGCATCTACATTTAAAATAACAAATTCAATTATTGCATTAGAAACCGGAGTCGTAGAGGATGATAGCACCATTATTAAGTGGGATGGAGAAGAACGAGCTATGGATATTTGGGAACAAGATCTCATATTTAGAAATGCATTCCACTATTCATGTGTTCCTTGTTATCAGGAAATTGCGAGAAAGATTGGTGTTGAAAGAATGAACGAATCTTTAGAAAAATTCAATTACGGCAATATGATTGTAAATGATGAAAGCATCGATGTCTTTTGGCTTGAGGGTGAATCCGGTATCTCACAGTTTGAGCAAATTGAATTCTTAAGAAAATTCTTCAATTCTGAATTACCTATAAGTGAAAACACAGAAAAAATTATGAAAAGGCTTATGGTGATTGATGAGAACTCCGCCTACACCTTCAGTGGCAAAACTGGATGGTCAATAAGAAATGGCAATAATAACGGATGGTTTGTCGGGTATTTTGAAACACAAGATAATGTCTGGTTTTTTGCAACGAACATAAGCCCTTCCAAAGAATTTAATATGGACTTGTTCCCTGTAATTAGGAAAGATATTACTTTTAAAGCATTTGAACAGATAACGAAATAATATGGAATTTTTAATAGATAAAAATACTATCATCCGTAAACTAATTGAATCAGACGCGAAAGACATATTTAATACTATTGATTCTCAGAGAGAATACCTTGGCGAGTGGCTTCCATTTGTTGAAGAAACAAAAGAAATAAGCTATACCGAAAACTTCGTGAAATCTGTTTTAGAAAGTATGGATGAAACACAGGATTTCATTTTTACTATAAGACAAAACTCCCGGTTTGCGGGGATTATAGGATTCAAAGGGACTGATAAGCAAAATCTGAAAACGGAAATTGGATATTGGCTTGCACAGGATTTTCAAGGAAAAGGCCTGGTAAGCCGAGCTGTTAAAATCCTAACTAAATTTGCTTTTGGTCCAATGAATATGAATAGAGTCCAAATCAAAGTCGCTGTAAAGAACTATAAAAGTAAAAATATTCCTGAGCGACTTGGATACAAACTAGAAGGTATTGAACGTAATGGGGAACTTTTGACAGGAGGAGTATTTACAGATCTTTATGTCTATAGTAAATTGCAGTATGATTCATAAGAGATTTGAAAACAAAATTTCAACAAATTAGTTAATTTCAAAAAAGAAAGTTATGCTAATACTAATTTCACCGGCAAAATCACTTGATTTTGACAAACAAAATATCACAGAGATAAAAACAAAACCTGTTTATCATTCTGATGCAGCAAAATTGATTAGAACTTTAAAATCTCTTTCTGTTAATGAGATTCAGGATTTAATGAAGATAAGTTATGATCTGGCAAAATTAAACTTCGATCGTTTCAAAAACTGGAAGTCCAGACCCAGTGATGAACAAACGAAACAAGCTTTACTTGCTTTTACAGGAGAAGTTTTTCGTGGGCTTCAAGCCGACAGTATGAATGAAGAAGACTTAATGTATGCTCAGGATCATTTGAGGATATTATCGGGACTATATGGCGTACTAAAACCACTTGATGCTATTCAAGCCTACAGGCTTGAAATGGGTACAAAACTTAATCACAATGAATTTGATAATTTATACAAATTTTGGGGAGATAGAATAACATTAAAAGTAAATTCAGCGCTTGATGAATCAAAAACGATAATAAACCTTGCATCAAATGAGTATTTTAAGTCTCTTAAGACTAAAAAAATAAAGGCAAAAGTAATTACCCCGGTTTTTAAAGATTATAAAAACGGAGTTTTAAAAGTAATTACTATTTATGCAAAAAATTCACGTGGACAAATGGCTAATTTTATCATTAAAAATAGGATAGAAGAACCAGAATATATTAAAGCTTTTGATGTAAACGGATACCAGTTTGATGCAAATTCATCAGATGGAAATACCTGGACTTTTGTGCGATAGATGTAGATTGAAAATAATAGTATATTACTTTTAATTTAGTAATTATCATATAATCAGTTGGTTGTATGGTATATGATTGTGTTTTATTTGAAATAACATTTGACTTTTCAAGTAATATGTATTATCTTTGTAACGAAAAAAGTGTAACGGAAAAAGTGTAACGGAAAAAGTGTAACGAAAAAAGTGTAATTGCATGCATGTAAATTTATTATCAGAAGAGTTTAATCCATTCCCGGTTCTTGACTATATTTCACCGGAATATTTTTGTGACAGGAAAAACGAAACAAAGGATGTGATTTCTGCATTTTCAAGCGGAAGGAACGTTACATTAATTTCTGTCAGACGTTTGGGGAAAACAGTTTTGTTAAAACATATTCTACATAAATTATCGAGGCGTAGAGGTATTCGGGTACTGTATATTGATATTTTACCAACGGAAAACCTTAGTGATTTTATCAAAACTTTTAGTGAAGCGATAATAAATGATGAAAAAGAGAATAGAGGTTTTTTAGAAAAGATTTCAAAACTTATTACTGCAATCAGGGGGAAACTTGTATTTGACGATTTATCGGGTGTTCCATCGGTTGAGGTAAGTCTTAAAAACGAACAGGAAGGGGAGTTGTCCATTCAAAAAATATTTGAATATCTGGCTGCCCAAAAGGAAAAATATATAATTGCAATAGATGAATTTCAGCAAATAACAGAGTATCCTGAGAAAAATGTAGAAGCTATACTTCGTACAAATATTCAGCATCAACATAAAGATAATTTTATCTTTTCGGGTAGTAGTAAGCATACTTTAACCTCAATTTTTAGTGATTACGGAAAACCGTTTTATCAAAGCTCGGATATTCTTGAACTTGGCAGGATAAAAACAGCAGTTTATGCAAGGTTTATCAAAAAGCATTTCGAAAAAGCAAGTAAAGAGATAGAAATTGAACTGATAAAAAAACAAATAGAAATATATCATAATCATACATTTTATGTTCAGTATTTTTTTAACAGGCTTTTTGAAAAAATAGGTAGTAAAGCTGATGAGGAAGATTTTGATTTTGTTGCAAAGCTTATTTTAATGGAGCGAGAGTATGTTTTTTATAACTATCGCAATTTGTTGAGTAGCTTACAGTATAATGTTATGGTCGCTATTGCAAAGGAGGGAGGAGTAGCACAGATCAATTCCGGTAAGTTTTTGAGTAAATACAAACTTAGCCAGCCAAGTTCGGTAACAAGTGCAGTGAAATCACTTATCGAGAAAGAAATGATTTATTTCGAAGATGGTAAATACCAAATCTATGATGTGTATTTTGAAAAATGGCTTCGTAAAATGTATTAATAGGAATTTTACGAAAAAAAATAACCCAACATCAGATATTTTCCAAAGTGGGGTTATTATAAGATATTTGAAATATTAATAAGTATCTAATCGTCTTGTTTATCAAATTTCATTACGATAACTGTTGTAATTCCATCTTCCGTGCTTGTGTTTTCAAGCCACATTTCTTTTTTAGTAAGCATTAAAATTTTAAATGTTTCAGCTTCTTCTTCAAAAGTAATGTTGACATTTTCTTTATCATCATCAAAAGACCAAGTCATATCTTCAGCTTGGCTGATAGGAAATCCCATATATGAAATTGAAAATGTGAAGTTACCGGATCCTTCTTTTTCAAAAGTAATTTTCACTGAATTTAAAGTAACCTGACTTAAATCTATTTCAAAGCCGGAAACAGAATCCATATCAATATCACCAAACATGCCAAGCATTTCGTTTACATCAAGTACTTCATCATTTAGTAGGGTTTCTTTAAGGTCCCAGGTTCCAGTAATACGTTTTGTTGCACTTAACAAACTAAAGGATGGCCCTTCTTCATACTTGTTACATGAAGTAAAGAAAATATTAAAAAAGCTAAGAGATAAAATTAGAAAAAGTACAAATGATAATTTTTTATATGATTTCATATTCTAATATTTTTGATTTTATTAACTGCTAAAGTAGCAAAAAGTTTAATAAAATATTAAGATTTTATGTATTAATTTATTTTAATTTAGTGGTAAAAATTTATTCAATGAAATATTTATACATTTTTATATTCTTTTTGAGCATAATTAGTACAATTAGAGCTCAAGATGTTTCTGAGACAATTTATAAAGGCAAAATTAATGCAGATGGGAAGCTAATAGACTTTGTTATTAAAACACATATTGAAGATAATACTATTAATTCAGAATTGTATTTGCCAGGATCATTTATTTATGCTAAGAAAATTAAAGAGACTATTATAACAGAAGATAGCTTAAAATGTCTTTTCCCAAGTATGAAAGCTGAGTTGAAAGCTTCGTTCGATAAAGATATAATCATTGCAAAATGGTATCAAGCAGGTCAAGTATATAGCGTGGAAATGGACATTGCCAGTGCTGATGATGTTTCATTTCTTGAAAGGCCTCAAACTCCTCAGGAACCTTTTACATATGAGATAAAAGATATTTGTATTGAAAACAAGAAGGGGGAAGCAACTCTTTGTGGTACACTGACAATTCCTGATTTTGCAAATGATCACCCATTAGTTATCCTGATAACCGGATCGGGAGCACAAGATAGAAACGAGGATATTGGTGGACATAAGCCATTCTGGGTTATTGCAGACTTTCTTACAAATTGTGGATTTGCTGTTTTTAGGTATGATGATAGAGGTTTTGGTGAATCAAAAGGAGATATGAGGAATGCTACTACTTACGATTTTATGACAGATGCTGCAGCGGTCTTACATTATTTCGAAGATTATCCAAATATCGAAAAAGGAAGTATTGGCGTAATTGGTCATAGCGAAGGGGGGATGATTGCATGGATGTTAGCTGCCAAATATCCAAAAGATGTTGCTTTTGTTATTTCATTGGCAGGTCCGGGTGTAGATGTAATGGACTTGATGTTAAAACAAACAATAGATATATCAATATCTTCAGGAATAGACGAAGATACGGTCAAAATGATAGGTGAAATGCAAAAGGAAGTGTATAAGGTTACAGTAAATTCTAAGAATTCAGGAGAGCTTAGGACTGCCTTAAAAGAGATATATGATAGATATGGTAAAGACATGACTGAAGAGGAGAGAGCTGCATATAATTTGACTGACCAAGGATTAAATATGGCTGTAATTCAATTGTCATCGCCATGGTTAAAGTATTTTCTGCAATTTGAACCATCAAAATATTTAAAGAAAATAAAATGTCCTGTTCTGGCTATAAATGGAAACAAAGATGTGCAAGTTAATGCAGAGCAAAATCTCGAAGGAATAAAATCTTCAATAAATCCTAAGAAATGTAAGGTATTGGAAATTCATGAGCTAGAAGGTTTGAATCATTTATTTCAAACTGCTGAGGAGGGAACAGTTGAAGAATATTATTATCTAAATGAGACATTTTCAATGGATGTTTTAAGAATAATCGAAGACTTTCTTTATAGGAACTTGTAAGCAAACAAATTTTTAGCGCATGACAAAAATTGTGTTATACACTATGCATAAAATTATTTATCTATACATAATATTTTAATTCTTTGAGCGTTATATAGGCAATTACAAATAAAATTCAGATGCCTATGCAAGAATGCTACTCTTACTACTACATTTTAAACTCAACAAACAGCAAGGATTCAGAAGAAATTCTTATTGATTTCAATGAGATTAAAGAATTTGATGAATTGTTAAATGAGTTACCGGAATTTGAACCATCAGATTCGGTTATGGAAAAAATCTTTATGTCAATATGACATTTTAGATGCTTATTTGTGTTTCCGGAGGCTGTTTTCAGCCTCTTTTTTATTGTAATTTTATTTGCTAAGAGAGTACTTATCTGCTGCTATAGAGTTAAGTAAACATTTTTCACAACAGTAGTAATTTATATGACCAGTTCTAGTTTCTACTTTCTGAATTGTTCTTTCGTTTATGCTTTTAATTATATTGCCGCACCAGGTACAGGTTATGTTTGGGTTTGTCATATGTAAGTTAATTTAATCTTGAACTAAATGCTAATTAGCTGAAGCATACAGAAGTCTTTAGACATCAGGTTGCTAAAATTGAAAACTTAATATAATTGAAACTATTCCTACTATTATCCCAGCACTTGCAGTAATTATTGTCCACCTAAATCCTAGGCGAAAAATTAAAACAGGATGAAACCATACGAATTTTATAGAGTGTTTAGTTTTTGAGAGACTAATTTTCACAGGACCATTAAGACTATCTTGGTAAAATGCTTTTAATATGTAATAATTATCAGGACTTAAACCAATATTTTTTTTTGTAATGCCGATATTGTTACCAGAGGAAAATAACCTATAGAGTGTCATTGTCTCGTTATTATTATGAAAGGTGACTTTAACAATACCTCTTTTGTTGTGTCGGTATAGATCGTTTTTAAATTCTTTACCAAATATTGACTTATAGTGACTGTTCTCAAGTATTATTTTATCTGATAAATCATAATTAACTTTGTCCAAAGTGTCTTTATCAATCTTAACGATTTTAAATTCATTGATTATATTTACCATGTTTTGATCATTAAACTCCGTATTTTATTTATTTTGTATCTTTTTTAATCTTTAAACTCTTCATGTGTATACTCTCGAATGCAACGTACAGTAAGGCCGCGAGCTCTTTTTGCATAACTAGTCCAAATAATACTATAGTCACCTAATAATAAAAAGTTTGATTCACTATCGTTAAAATCACTGGACCAATATCCGCCCCAAGATGATAAAACTATTTCTCCGTCAGTTTCACTTCTTTGTCCGGGAACTGTTAGTTTTAGCGGAGAAGCAAATGCTCCTGCCGCGTCATTTGTATCCCAACTGTAACTCTCCATCTGCCATTCATATGCGGTTGGAATGCGATAGCCATTTGGGCATGGATTATTAATACCATTAATCCCTTGCCATAATTCATAATTCTGTGGATCTCGCCAATCATATGGTTCGGTATTGGTTGTTATAAAATTCCCATGATCAGGGTCGTCAGAACTTGATAGGGTTGTTGTTGTACTGGATGTTCTTAATTGGTGTCCATCTGAATTTCTACCCCATTGGTATAAGTCCCCAAATGCACTTACATCTGTACTGTTTGTTGCAACTTGTGAAGCTCCCATATTGCGACTCATCCAAACATAACCTGTTGCCGGGTTATAAACATCAATATCACTTAGCACTATTATAGTATCTGTTTTTTCTTCAGTGTCAGTTCCAAATTCATTTGTAACAGTTAGAGAAACAGTATAGTTTGCTCCTGAATTATATACATGATTTGGATTTTGTTCAGTTGAAGTGCTTCCATCACCAAAATCCCAAAACCATTCTGTAGGATTTACGCTTAAATCAGTAAACTGAATGTTATCACCAACATTTATAATAGTTTGATTAATATCAAATCTAGCTATTGGAACTCCTGTGTCTTTAATGCAACGTACAGAGCCTCCAATTGCACGACTATTCCAACGTAACAAATAACTGTATGTAGATGAACTTGATATTTCTAAGTTATTTGCGAGCGAACCAAGAGTATTACTTGTCCAATAAAAACCATAATTGCCTAATTCACTCATGTTGCCATAATTAGATCTATAACCAGCACATGGTAATTTTAGAAAAGATTCAAAAAGTGGATCATCCCAAGTAAGAAATTCATTCTCCCATTCTTCAGCAGTTGGAATTCGAAAACCGTTTGGGCAAGGGTTGTTTGTAGAGTTTACATTGTCCCACAAATCATCATTTTGTGGCGATCGCCAATCATTTGGAGCATAATCGGTAATAATAAAATCTCCATGATCAGGAGTGTCATTATCACTTAACACACTAGTTGTACTAGAGGTAGAAAGTTGGTGTCCATCAGTCCCTCTTCCCCATTGGTAGTAATCACCATATGATTCTATATCTGTAATGCTATTAGCAACACGAGATGCTCCTAGGTTTCTGTCTAACCAAATGCGACCAGTTGTAGGACTAGTAACCGGCAAAGGTCCACATTCGATTGTAGAACTATGCAAATTGCAAGTTGAAGAGACACCGCAAGAATTATATGCCCAAACGTATAAATGGTAATTTTGGTCACAATCAAGATTGTTTTGAGTAAATGAAGTATTGGATCCTATGTTAATTGCACTCAAATAATCATTTATCATATTGTATTTGTAACCATCTGCATCAGCAACTTCGTTCCAATTCCATTCTATTTGAGTTTGTCCTTGCATTTGCGTACCAGCTGAAGGTGTATTAGGCAAACACAATTCAGTAAATTCAAATTCTAAAGTTTGGTCGCTAATTGGTGCAATTTGAATAACAACCTCCACAAATCCATTTGCATAACCTGTAAAAATTAATTCTTCACCTAAAATATATGGCATTTCAACAATGTCCTTTGTAGAATTCTTTACGGTGTATTTTGGAGATTTGTTTTCATAGGTATCTCTGTTTGAAATTGTAAATAATTCTAGTTCCGAATGATTTTTGGAATTGCCACTAATGATAAATTTTTGAGATAAGCTAACTTCTCCTGATTTAATATAAACTATATATGAACCTGATGCTAAACCTGTAAGTTTAAATGTGTTATACCCTGTTTCTACGATTTCAGATTTTTCAAAAACTTTTTGACCAGAAAGGCTAAATACTTCAAAGCTCGTTTCGGCTTTCTTAGCCTGATAAAACTCAATATTACAATTGTTAACACTAGGGTTTGGATAAACTCTCATTTCACTCAACATTATGCTATTATTATCTATACTGGTAAGGTCAACAACCAGAACTAAAGTCTGACCTCCCATAAGCATAAGCGAAGTTTCTTGTACTGTGTTTTCTACATGAACACTATCTAATGTAATGTCATTTATGCTATTAAAATTAATAGTAATGTTTTCTTGACAAAATAGTGCTGTTAATAATAGTGTGAAGCTAATGAATAGCGTTGGTTTTTTCATAGTTAATTATTTTAATTTATGTTAGTTTCTCATTTATCCTCTTACCCAAATCAAGTTCTTTAATTTCGTCTTGTGTTAGTTCCATTTCAACTACAACTTTTACTTTGTTTTGTGAATGGAAGGTTTTCTCATTTACATATTTTTCGGGATAGGTAAAAAGGTAAGTTATGTCACAATTAAGCACACTTGCGATATTTACAAGATGAGTTAGCTTTAAAATTTGTTTTCCGTTTTCAAGCTTGCTATAATTACCAGCATCCATTTTTAGTTCTGTTGCTATAGCTTCTTGACTTATACCGAGTTCTTTTCTAATGCTTTTAATGTTTTCTATTACTTTTTTGTATGTAGAATCCATATATTGAATTTAATAAAATTACTAATTCGCACTCTTGCAAAAAAGACGCTAAATATTGCACATAGCGCAATATGGCGTGTGCGTTCTTGCGAGATGTTTTCAAAATTATTAAGACAAGATTGGATATCAAAATGCAAGTAATTGCAAGTGAAAGTAATTGATATACAGTAGCTTATGTTTGGTTTATTTGGTGTGCGATTTTAATGTGGAACTTGTTTTTACATACTTTGGCCATCTCCAAGGCTTTAAAAATACTTTTAACGTACGATTCATCCTTAGTTAAAATAGCTCTAAGCGAATTATAATAAAACGAATAATTATTAATGTAATTCTTGTTATCAAACAGCAGTGGTTCAACAAACTTCTCTGATAAATTTATTAAATCTTGCTCCTTGCATGCGTTGAGGTAATAAAAGCACATTTGAATTATACTTTCAGTTTCGTTCTTTTTCTCATTAAAGTTTATTAGAGTCTCTATAATGCTTTTCACTTCATTTGAAAAAGATAAAATAATTTCAGGTTTTTCTGCAACTGTGAGGGCTTCAAAGATTTGAGCAAGAACTACAGATTTTTCAGCCTCGTTTAATTTTGCTAAATCGTCAAAAATAATTTGGATTATATTGACTATCTTATTATTATTCCCGGATAGGTGTAAATAAATAATATATGCATGATGAAAACGAGAATATGGGTAATAATGCTTTTCTCCATCAATAATATACTTGTTTAAGGATTCTTTTTCTGGGATATATTTTTTAAATAAGTCATATCCTGTTTTTAATATCTTTTTCTTATGGTTAGCATAAAGATATGATGTTATTAGTACACTATTTGCCCATATATAATTAAGCTTGAAGTTTGAGTTTATTGGGTTTAGTTTATTTAGATACTTTTTTTCAATAAACTCGGCATAGTAATTATTTAATCCGTCAATATTTACATAATACTTAAAGTAAATACTTCTTAGTACTTCGTTATTGTTTATTATTTCCAATAGCTTATATCTAGCTTTGAAGTTATCCCGAATGTTGTCATCAAACAAATTCAGAATATCAAAAGATTTTGCAGTGTATGGATATTCAAATATATCTAGATTTTGCTTAAGATAATTAATGATTGGATTGTAAGCATTGTCATGAATGCAAAAGTTTAGCAGTGTTAGTTCGGATTCGTTAGTTCTCTCACAAATATTATTAAATTTTTTACCTTCGTCGATATTATTTGCGGTACTCTTAAAGTATTCGTCCCATGACTTATAATCTATATACTCTGCTAGTAAATTCAAAGTATATTTTGACGGCATGGATGTGCTTTTAATAACATTATATAATCTACCCAATGTGTCTTTTGAAATTTGGAAACCAGCTTTTGATAATATTACTGATAATGTTTCACAATCACCGATGCTATTAATTTCAAGTTTTGCTTTCTTTTTAACTTTCTCAAGTAAATTGTTGATAGCAAAGTGGGTATATTGATAATTTATTTTGGGCATCGTAAATTAGTTAGTTTAATTTCTTTTTCTCTTCTGGCAGATAATTGTCAGACTTAACTACTTTTTCACCACTTTTTTCTTCTAATTCCTTTCTTGCATTTCCGGCAACTTTTCCACCTTCATTTGCAGCTTTTTTGTTTTCGACAAAACCCTTTGCATTTTTTGCACGTGCAATGTTTGTTGTAGAAGCTTCTCCAAGCATCGAGAAGATTAATTCAAGATCAGTCATATGGTCTCTTAGATTTTCCTTTTGTAATCCTTTAACTTCTTTATATTCAGATGGAGTAAGCCCAAAAGTTGCCTTAGATATTTCTGCTGTTAGTATTGCATATTCAATTTGTTCTTTTAGCCCTCGTTTTTGCCATTCTTCAGTTAATTCATCTCGGATTGCGATACTCCGCATTCTTTTTTCAATCCAATCGTCCGAATATCCTTTTGCTTTGTATATCTCCCTTGTTCTTTTCGATGCAAGTTCCGGATTTTCTATCTCTTCTAATCTTTCATAACCTACTTTTGCAAGCCAACGTTTAAATGGCTCTGCTTTAGGTAATGGAATTGACTGAATTATACGCAGTAATCCTTCGGTATTTGCACATTGTATTTTTCTAATTTTCCCATCTTTTGCAATTAATTTAAGGGGGGGACAAATTGTCCCCCAGTTGAGATTAAGTTCATAATCTCGTTTACGCATTTTCTTTATATATTCTTTTGGGTTAACAGAGTCAGTCAAAATCTCAACGACATCTATTACTGCAAAGTACCACTTTCTATCTTCTTCGTTCCAAACTGAACGTATTTGCTTACTTTCAAAAAGCTTAATTTTTGACATAATTTATTGTAATAAGAATTTCTTTAAAGCTACAAAAAATGGGGCAATTATTTATTATAAATCATATGTTTTTTATTCACATTTCTAAGTAAAACATACCCTAAATAATTCAATCCAATATACAGAATAAAACAAAAGACTAAAGTTAAATACTCTCCATTAACAAATTGCCAGTATGATAGATAAAAAGTAAATCCGCCTATAGTGAATAGTAGCGCAATTATTAGTCTTCTAAAAAAATAGAGCTTTCCTGCCTGCTTGGTTTTCCAGAAACCTCCCGGTTTAACTGCATCTATGAATTGCTTAATTGTTTTATCATCTGTTGGTTTGGTTGCAAATGTTACGATAAGCCATGAAAATATCACCGCAATACTTAAGATAATTATTTTTAGAGGGAAATAATCTAGACTCCACTCTTTCATCAGTGTTCCAATCATATCTTGGAAAACATAAGAATGAGAAAATAGAATTTCATATACATTAGGATAGATCAATGATAAAACCATTGCAGATAGTTGAGTCCAAGCATTTATTCTATGCCAATACCATCTTAAAATGAATACAGGACCTACACCTGCAGAAATAGCAACTAAATATTTAAATACTTTCAGAATTGAATCATTGAAAAGTGCGATAAGTGCTGATACAACAATAACCAATATCATAGCAAGAGTCCCGGCGTTTGATAGGTTTCTTTCACTTGCATTTCTTTTAATTTGATACTTGTAGAAATTCTGCACAAGTAGCGAAGCACTCCAGTTTTGTGTATTGTTAACAGCGGAAAGGAATGGCAGCAAAAAGAAAATAACCACAATAAAATAAAGTTCTTGTGGCATTGAGAATTTAAAAATATTTACAAAAGCGATTTCCCCTGAATCTACATTAAATAGACTGCTGTCTAGCTTTAAAATATAGAATGGAATTGTAAAAATTATTATCATAAATACTGACATAAAAATGGATGGTAATATCACACTCTTACTCACGGTATTAATATCTTTTGCAGACATTAGTTTTTGAGCATTAATGTTTGGCATATCAATTATTCCTGCAGACCACCATTGTATTAATATAAAAACTAGGAAAGACCCAAAAGCTAAATTTCCCGGCTTAGGTATAAGTTCAAAATTATATTCTTGTGATTTAACAATTTCACTGACAGTGCTAAAATCCCCAAGATTTCTTGTCAAATAAAAGATAATTACTCCAAGGGAAATAAGGAAAACAAATAAATATACGACGTCTAGTTTTATTCGTTGCTTTAAACTATTAAAAAATGTACTTGCAATTACAGTTGCTGAAATAAGGAAGATACTAAGATCGAAACCTAATCCAAAAAGTGTAGAAATAATTCTTCCAAAAGCAATGAAGGTCATGCTCAAAACTAATGGTGCAACAACCCCTCCAACATAAATACTTCGAAATGAATGTAGTATTTTGGCTCCTTTTCCGGAGAAACGGAAGAGTATAAATTCATTTTCTGTTTTAACAGGAAGCTTAAACCATAAGTGAGCAAAAAAAGCGGTACCAAATGCTCCTCCAATAATTGCAGACCACATTAACCAAATTTCCGAGAAATCTTTTTCAAGAATAAATCCTGTAATAACTTGTGGGGTAGTTAGTATTCCTCCGGAAATTACCATAGAGAATCCGATTAACCACCATGTCTGTTTTTTAGTGTAAAATAGTGAGCTCAAAGTACTAAGAGTTTAATCTTATCGACCTTCCATAACACCAAAAAGCTTCTCTATTTTTTGTTTCGATTTGCCATCCACCATTAAAATTAGATAGTCGTGTTCTAGTATAGAGATTTCTGAGTTTGGATTTTTAAACAATTTATATTCCTTGTTTTCTTTACGGCTTATTCCCATTAGAATTGCATTGTAAGCTTTCTTTAATTCAACAAAAACATCTAGATAGTTTTTATTTAAATATGGATTCTTATTATTAACCATAAACTCAACAAGATCATGATCATCTTCATGTTCTGCTGATGACATGATGTCTTCTGTGTAATAAGCTACATCAGGTTCAAAATTATAACTGGCAACCAATTTCGAAGCAACTTCTTGATTTGAAATGGAGAATGTAACACCTGCAGCGTGGAAGGTGTCTTTTAATTCAGGATTATTTAGGGATACGATATAATTTAAATCGGGATATGTTCTTTTAATATTTAACAAACGTACAAGAGTTTCGGAATCATCATGAAAATTAATAAATACGCTGGAGCTTTCAGTAATGTTTAACAATTCATAAGACTCAATATTTGAGTATTCTGAAAATAGAGTAAATATTTTTTTATCTCCAAATTTGTTATAAATCAAATCAAGATTATTTTTATTATTTGTAACAATAGCTACTTTTTTGCCACTCTCAAGAATCCACTTTGTGACATTCATGGCAAAACTATCCCAGCCAATTATTACACAATGGTCTTTCATTTTAGTACCTAAGTATCCCATTTTCTTATTTTCCATAAGTTGTCTGATTTTGTTTGTAAACTGACTAATTAATGTACCCATTAAGGCAATACTACCAAGTACAAGTACGCTTCCTAGTATTTTTCCTGTTAAAGTTACCGGAACCATATCTCCATAACCAACAGCAGCAAGAGTAACTATGCCGTACCATAGTGAATCAGCAAAAGTATTTATGCTTGTATCAGGATTTTGCGATTCGGCAATATATACACCAAATTGAAAGATGAAAAAGCAACAAATAATAATTGCTCCCCATATTAGCCAGTTTTTAAATAGTTTTTTTCTGAAATTTTTCATTAATAATTGTTTGTAAGCTAAATTTTGATAAATTAACTAAAAAACGGATTATATTTCTTTTCATCACCAATTGTAGTGTCAGGGCCATGTCCAGGAAGTACAACAGTTTCATCAGGTAGTGTAAATAGTCTTTTAAGAATGCTATTCATCAGTTGATCATAATTACCAAGAGGTAAATCGGTTCTTCCGATACTTTCAAGAAAAAGAGCATCACCTGTAATTACAAAATTATCTTCCGCGCTATAAAATGCAACACTGCCGGGTGTGTGTCCCGGAATGCAAATAACTTCTAGTTGAGTATCCCCAAATTTAATAATGTCGTGATCTTTAATATACTTGTCTGGTTTAGGAGGTTCTTCAATTGCATAACCAAATTGTTTTGCAAGTTGTAGTGCATTATTTAAGAAGAAATCATCCTCCTTATGAGATAATATCGGAATTCTAAAATGAGACTCGAGATAGTAATTTCCGCAAACATGGTCTAGGTGTCCATGAGTATTAAGAATATACTTAGGAATTAAATGATTTTCATTTATAAAATCATCTATCTCTTTTAATTCCGTATGTGAATTTGCAGCACCATCAATTATTACTGCTTCATAAGAACTATCATATAGAATATAACAATTAGTCTGAAAATCATTGAAAACAAATTTCTTAATCTTACACATATCTTACTTTTTAGTTTTTATAATGCTTCCATCTTCGGTGAGACCATAACCAAAATTCTGGTTTTTCCAGAATGTCTTTTTCTAAACGTTGAAAATAAATTTTAGTTATCTCACTAGGTTTACAAATATGAGGATTTTTTATCAATTCTTCAAATTCTAATGAGTAATATCCTCGTTTTAGTTTTGATATTTTTAAATAAAGTACTGGCATATTTGTTTTTTTAGCATATGCCTCAGGTCCATGAAGACATGCAGTCTCAACTCCTAAGAAGTTTGTCCAAATTGCTCGTTCAATATTCGAAGGACTTTGGTCTGCTGCCATAATAACAGCAACAGGAGATGTCGGAGGTGGATTAAAAATAGATTTTGTTTGCTGAACTGCAACCATTTTCATGCCGAATCTTTTACGACGTCTAAGTCCGTAATTCTCACTGTACTTATTTGTCAAAGGAAGGTATAATGCAATAGCTTGATGTTTTATTGGTTTATCAGTTGCCAGGATTCCGTATTCCCAATTACCATAATGACTAGTAAGACATAAAACAGATTTTCCTTCATTATAATACTTATTAGCAATCTCAGAGTTTTTAATAATATATCTTTTTTCTAATGATTTTTCGCTAATACTCATACTTTTTACAGATTCTAGTGTAATATCTGATAGATGTCTATAAAACTTTTTTGATAATTCTTTAATCTCGATATCATTTTTTTCTGGAAAAACCTTTTTAAGATTGTCAAAAACAACAGTTTTTCTGTAACTAAAAACATGATATAATAAGAAAAATAAAAAGTCAGATATAATATATAGTTTCCAGAATGGTACGATTGCAAATAGTGCAACTAATATCCTAAAACTTAAAAACTCTAAAAACTTCATTCGTTGCATTTTTTTAAAAGCACACAAATTTAATATAATATTTTGATTTTACATTTTTAACCTAAGTACATGACAAAAATTTCTGTCATAATCTTTGCAGACCTCGATTCCGAAAGCTTTCGGAACAGTCATATCAAAGATATACGCCAGAAATATTTTTATTATTATTTGTAGCCCACGGACGGCGAATATCCTCGACAACTGTCGGGATGTCCGTGGTTACAAATATTAAACCCAGTTCGACAAGCTCACCGCATCGCTTACAGGGTTTTATAAGATTTTAAAATATTTAACACTTTGAAACATTTGTTTTTTGTCATGTACTAAATTTTTAACAATCAAATGCTGATAAATTCAATAATAAACACGTTTAGGGTATTGTTTTATAATATAAATTTGAAAACTGAAATAGTTAATTATGAAGAAGTGTTTTCCAATAATATTATTAATTGTAATTGTAATATCATCATGTTCCAAACGTGTATATATTAGTAATGAAGTTATTTATTCGGTTAACGGAAATAACGAAAATGTTATTGATCCGGCTAATAACCCTCCAAGTTCTAATGCAATTTTTACAGATGAACAAAAGTTGATAGGTTCAGTAATTGAATATGCTCATTCTTTAGAAGGAACTCCATATAAATGGGGGGGTACAACACCTGACGGGTTTGATTGCAGTGGGTTCGTTCAGCATATTTATGCTCATTTTGGAGTGAAAATTCCCCGTATGCCAGCTGATATGGCTGCCATTGGAAAGAAGATTGACCGAAAAGATGTTCGTGCAGGTGATTTAGTCTATTTTAAAGGAAGTAATATAAATTCTTCGAAAATTGGTCACATTGCTTTGGTAATTAGCTCTACAGGTGATGATTTTAAAATGATTCATGCGACTAGTACAGGTGTAATGGTAAATCCATTTTCTCAGTATGATTATTGGAAAACTCGTTATCTTTTTGCCACAAGGTTTGACCGAAGTACTTTAATACAAGACCAATAATAAAAACTTTTTATCTTTGTTACATAAATTTTAAAGCTGACAGATTGAAAACATTCATAAAGATATTTTTAGTACTTATAGCACTCATAATAGTAAACAAAGGCTTTTCACAACAAGACTCAATTCCGGAACCGGATTCTTTGACTTATATGCTGCCTATGGATTCAATTGCATTTCAGACATATAATGATTCAATAATTTTAAAACATGAAATTGATTCTCTACGTGAGATAAGATATGCATCACTTGATTCAGTAGCTGAAATTCGCGCACGTCTGATTGATTCAATTATTGATTACGGAAAAACCTTTGTTGGATTAAAATATAAATACGGAGGTATTACACCTGCCGGTTTTGATTGCAGTGGATTTATATTTCATATTCATCGTCATTTCAATTTGCCAATGCCACGGGTCCCAAACCAAACTAGCTTAATGGGTGATGTTATTGATATTGATAGCTTGCAGCCCGGTGATTTGGTGTATATTCAAACTCGTGCAGCATATGACAATACTATTGGACATGTTATGATGGTAATTGAGAAAACCGAAGACTCATTTTATGTGATTCACTCGGCTAGTCATGCAGGATTAGTTATAGAGAGGTTTCATGATGCTCCATATTATGTTTCCAGATATTTGTTTTCGAATCGTTTTCCTGATGAGTTTTATACACGAGAATGGAATGACAGTTTAATGATAAAATACAGATATCGAAACGAAAGCATTTATAAGGAGTATATTGAACCAAGTATCCCTGTTGAACAACCAGAAGGAACAGTTCAATTGAATTATACAGTAAAATCAGGTGATGCAATGAGTTTAATTGCATCTTGGTATGGCGTTAAAACTGCTGAGTTAATGGCATGGAATGGTTTAACATCATATAATTTAAGTCTTGGTCAAGTTCTAAAAGTTTACATTAAAGAAGCCTTGCAAACTCGTTACAGTAATGTAAATAGTTTAACTTATGATGAGAAACAGCGATTAGCGGGAGCTACAAATTCTGGCTCAAAACCTGCTAAACAAAAACTCGATCCAGATTGGGAATATTATACGGTCAAATCTGGTGACAATCCATCAGTAATTGCTTCTAAATATCCAGGAATAAGTTCTGATGATATCATGAAGAATAATGGAATTTCTAATCCTTCATCATTGAAGATAGGACAGAAATTGAAAATTAAAAAGAAATCTTGATTTTGTAAACGAAACCTTTTGGAAGGATTCTATTCTTTTTTTTTTAATATTTATAATGGTATTCGTCTGAAAGACTCAATTATTATGTCATACAGCAGATAATCAAAAACATTTTAGATTATTCTTTATTGCCTGATTTATTTTATATAATTTCGCAATTCTATTTTTGATAATTACTGATAATACTTGATTTGTAGGGTATCTTGTTGATAATTACGTATATATAAGTTTTGCCGCATATAATAAAAAAAGTCTAATGAACATCATAATATTTAAACTTGCAATAGTTTTGTCACTTGCATTGTTCCTCGTACCTAAACGAGCACAATACTATTTCGATTTATTCTTGCATATTGCCTTATTAAGCATAAGCAGTATTTGGGCGATTCAGGAATTATTTACTCTTACTGTACCAATAAAGTTGGCATTTATGCCTTTTATGTATTATACATTAAACATCGAGATAGATAAACTCTTGGCATTCTTTATTTTGGTAATTAACTTTACTGTTTTAACAGGGATTATTTACGCCAAAGCTTATTTAAAACCTTATTTCGATAAAAAAAGTAAGATGGAGTTTGCTCTGCATTATTTCAATTTTTTATGGCTGCATATTTCAATGCTTTTGGTTGTGATGCTTCGAGACGCATTGGCTTTTCTCGTAATTTGGGAAATAATGTCTTTATCCTCATTTTTTCTTGTGATTTTTGAAAGTGAGAAGAAAGAAACTATTAAAATAGGTATTAAGTATCTGATACAAATGCATATTGGTGTTGTGTTTTTGATGCTTGCATTTATTTGGGCGTATGTTCAAACTGGTGCGGAATTTAGTTTTGATGGATTGGCTGTTTATTTTCATGCTAATAATCCATTTTATTTGTTCTTAATGTTTTTTATTGGCTTTGGCATAAAGGCAGGATTTATTCCTTTACATTCGTGGTTGCCTCACGCTCATCCAGCAGCGCCATCCCATGTTTCAGGTGTTATGAGTGGAGTAATGATTAAAATGGGAATCTATGGCATTTTAAGGGTGCTCACTTATATTCATCATGATTTGTTCTATATCGGATTGTTTATTCTGATATTTTCACTTGTATCTGGAATTATTGGTGTTTCCTTGGCGATTGTTCAACATGATGTAAAAAAACTTTTAGCCTATCATAGTATAGAAAATATTGGAATAATTGGAATTGGTATCGGGCTTGGAACTATTGGTTTAGCTGAGAATATTCCTATATTAGCAGTTCTAGGTTTTGGTGGTGGAATTTTACATATTCTTAATCATTCTCTATTTAAATCTTTGTTGTTTTATACTGCTGGATCGGTTTATCAACAAACACATACCCGAAATATTGAGCAATTAGGTGGTTTAATTAAAAAGATGCCAAAAACTGCTTTATTCTTTTTATTGGGAGCTTTGGCAATTTGTGGTTTGCCTCCATTCAACGGATTTATTTCAGAATTCTTGATTTATTCAGGAATGTTTAAATCCCTGCATACAGCTAATTTATTCACTGATGTTATTTTGCTCTTTAGCTTTGTTGGATTGGCAATTATAGGAGGCTTAGCTATATTTTGTTTTACAAAAGTATTCAGTATAATTTTCTTGGGAACAGCGCGTTCGGAAAAAGTAAATCATGCTAAGGAAGTTGAACCGATAATGTTGCTTCCTAATTTCTTGATAGGTTTTATGATTATCATTATTGGTTTTGTTCCGTTTGTGTTTATAAAACCATTGGCTAGTATTATTGAAATTTATTCAGCTAATACTGATGGTATTTTGCAAATTATTCCAACATTAAACAAAATCAGTTTATCCTCAGGAATATTTATTGCACTTATCGGATTATTTTGGATTTTACGCTCATGGCAGCAAAAGAAACAAAGCATAAAACAAGATGCTACTTGGGGATGTGGTTATACTGGAGCTAATCCTGCTTTGCATCAATATACGGCAACTTCTTATGCTGATAATTTTGTGCAGCTTTCATCGAAAGTGGTAAATGTTAAAAAGGAATTTACAGATTATAAAGTAGATGAGATTTTCCCGCAAGAACGCGAATTTGAAACCCATTCAAGTGATGTCTTTGAGGATAATTTGATAAGTAAACCATCGAATATTATTTTGCGATTTCTTAAAAGAATAGCAGTCTTTCAGACTGGGAAAATACAACATTATTTACTCTATGCATTGGTGTTTTTAGCAGTTATATTTTTACTCACTTATTTAAATTGGATATAAAATGATAAGTCTTTTGTTGAAATTAGTTTCGTCTATATTTTTTGTGGGTATTATCATTAAAGTAAAAGCAAAAATTGCAGCACGAAAAATGCCATCGGTTTTTCAGCCGCTTTTCGATGTTGTTCGATTATTCAAAAAGGGAGCTATTTATAGTTCTACGACTACGATTATTTTCAGAATTGCTCCTTTAGTTTATATAGCCTCGATACTTATGGCAACTTTGTTTATTCCTATCGGATCGCAAAAAGGGCTTTTATCTTTCGATGGCGATTTTGTATTTTTTGGTTATTTGCTCGCTTTTGGTAAATTTATGATGATTATTGCTGCAATGGATACTGGTAGCGGTTTTGAAGGGATGGGTGCAAATCGTGAGGCATTGTATTCTATGTTGGTTGAACCAGCATTTTTTATTTTGGCTGGATCAATAGCTCTTTTTACTGATAATATTTCCTTCCAAGATTTGTTTACTAACATGCATTTAGGTAGTAATTTGTCCTATGTAATTGGTATTGCATCTATTTATGTGTTAGTTTATATTGCCATGGTAGAAAACTCAAGAATGCCTGTTGATGATCCCAAAACTCATTTAGAACTCACGATGGTTCACGAGGTTATGGTTTTAGATAATAGCGGCTTCGATTTAGCATTGATTCATATTGCTACTTGGCTAAAATTTGTCATCTACGGAAGTTTAATATCGAATTTTATAATTAATTTATACTGGGCTTGGTATTGGCAAATATTAGCATTTCTTGTTGTGCAATTTGTTTTTGCGATTACTGTGGGAGGATTAGAAGCTTTTCGTGCTCGTAACAAAATGGAGAAAAATCCGCAATGGATAATTATGTTGTCAGCTATTGCGGTGGTTATATTCTTAACGACTTTAATTATTACTGAAAAAATAATATTAAATTAAAATGAGTTATTTATTTATCATATTATACGCAATAACTTTAATTTACTTTGCTCTATCTGAGCGAGTGAAAAAGTTTGTTTGGCTATTGTCAATTCAAGGATTTATCTTGTTTGGTGTCGTCTTTTTTAATTTGAATAAAATTGAAATATTCGATTTTATCTTCATTTTGGCAGAAACTATTTTAGTTAAAGCCATTGTTGTACCCTGGTTTTTAAACCGAGTGCGTAAACATAATAAATTAAGTAGAGAAAACGAACCATCTGTACCT
>CAYUWD010000053.1:0-22806 GCA_964448235.1 uncultured Bacteroidales bacterium
TATTAAAACATTTCTTTTAAAACTTTCTTTTTATGAAGTAAAATATGCATATTTGTATTTTATAATTTCCTTGTATGTCAAAACAGAAGCACGTTATATTAAACAATGCAGATATTTGTAAAGCCCTCAAGATACAAGGTGTTTTAGGAAAGATTATTGCATGGTTAATAATGTTTGTTTTTAGCCTTAATAAGTTAAACAAACTATATGACAAATGCTATCATAATGACGCAGTAAAGTTTTGTTCAAATATTATGAGCAAAAACAATCTAAAACTTATTATCCCACCAAAAGACATTAATAACATACCAGAAAAGGGGCCAGTACTAATTTTTCTAAATCATCCTTATGGTGGATTAGACGCAATGGTTTTACTTAAATCATTACTTGAGATTAGACCTGACACAAAATTTCTTGCAAATTTTTTACTTGCAAAAATAGAACCTTCAACACCTTATCTAATACAAGTCAATCCTTTCGAAGAAAGGAAAGACCGTTTTTCAAGTATTAGTGGATTAAAAGCAATATACAACGAACTTAAGAACGGACATCCTGTTGTTATTTTACCTGCCGGAGAAGTTGCCACAAAATATAAAGGGAAAAATTATGTAGAAGATAGGGATTGGCAACTTAATATAATTAAACTTGCTCAAAATTCTAAAGTTCCTGTAATTTCAGGATTCATATCTGGACAAAATAGTCGTTTATTTCATTTAATGGGTAAAATCAGCCCTGTTTTACGAACAGCAATGATACCAAGAGAACTTCTAATAAAAAAGAATCAAACTCTATATTTGAGATTTAGCGGAATGTTTAATTCAAAAGTAATATCGTCATTCTCAAATAAAAAACGACTTGCGAACGTTCTAAAAGCAAAAACCTACTCACTTAGAGATGATACTATAATACATAATAACAAATCTAAATCGCCTCCACATTACGAAAAAATAATAGAAAGAACCAATAAAGAAGATATAAAGAATGAAATTCAAAAACTAAAAGTTGACAATCTTCTTTTTCAAACAGATAATTACTCTTGCTTTTTTTCCCAAACGGATAAAATCCCCAATATTTTTAGAGAAATATCCAGATTAAGAGAAATAACTTTTAGAGAAGTAGGTGAAGGTACCGGAAAAAAATGTGATTCAGATAAATACGATGAGTATTATAATCATTTATTTATTTGGGATAATAATAATAATGAGATAGTAGGTGCTTATCGTATCGGTATGGGAGCTGACATCCTTTCAAAAAAAGGGATTGACGGTTTTTACATTAACACTCTTTTTACACTCGATGACACATTTAAATCATATTTAAGTCTATCGATGGAAATGGGACGATCATTTATTGTTCCGGATTATCAAAGGAAAGCTCTTCCGTTATTCCTATTATGGAAAGGAATATACCATGTTACTCAAAAATATCCAGAATATAAATACCTTATTGGCCCTGCCAGTATTTAAAATCTATATTCCCAAAATTCTAAAATATTAATTATTGAATACCTAAAACAAAATCATATTTGGAATGACTTAAGACCAATGATTAAACCAAAAAAACCATATAAATACAAATTAAATCATCACCATAATATTATTTTAGAAGAGTTTGGTAACGACTTATCACAAGCAGATAGGTTTATTAAAGATATCGACATCAATCATTTTGGAATTCCTGTCTTAATAAAAAAATATCTTTCTTTAGGTGGTAGAATTGTTGATTTTAATATAGATCCAAAGTTTAATTATTCTATTGATGGTTTTGTAATTCTGGATATTGATGTTGTTTCAGAAGAAGTCATTAAATCTTATAATAAATAATCATAATGTCTAAGGACAATGAAGAAATATGCGGATCACTTATAAGTTATTTTAGCA
Organism: uncultured Bacteroidales bacterium; assembly: GCA_964448235.1. Lineage (GTDB taxonomy): Bacteria > Bacteroidota > Bacteroidia > Bacteroidales > ML635J-15 > Bact-19. Next base: position 1,881 of record CAYUWD010000053.1, read on the forward strand.
ATAAAGTAAAAAAACACGGTGGGATAAATCTAGCTCAAGGCATTCCGGGTTTTAATCCTCCAGAGAAATTGTTAGATATACTCTCCACATCAGTTAATAAAGATTGTCATCAATATGCACCTGGATTAGGAAATCATAAGCTAAGAAATGAAATCCTAAGAATGTATCCTCAATTACAATCTGACACAGAACTATTTATTACAAATGGTGCAACTGAAGCAATATCTCTTATATACACTTATCTTAACAAAATTTTAAATAATAAACTTAATACACTTAGTTTTTCTCCAGCATATGAATCATATATACACCTACCACAAATATTTGAAAATAACTCTTATACAATTCCTACTGGAGATAATGATTTTATTGATTTTAAATTACTAAACAAAACTGTAAACACATATAATATCAATGTTATTTTTCTAGCATCTCCAGGAAACCCATATGGCAGGATATTACCAGAATCAGAGTTTAAAGCTTTGTTAAAACTATGTAACGAAAGAAAAATATATTTAATAATTGACGCAGTATATAAGGGTCTTTACCTTGATAAAAAACCATACTATCCAATAGAAAATATTTCTCCATACACATTCTATGTAAACAGTTTCTCCAAGAAATTTTCAATTACAGGTTGGCGAATAGGTTATTTTTTCTGTAAGCATATTCATCTTGACAAAATTTCATACATACACGATTACATTGGGTTATCAAGTCCTTCAATATTACAGGAAGTTTTAGCAGAATATCTATCAAACTATGACTATAATGAATATATTCATGAACTAAAGCATACCATTATCAACAATATTAAATACACAAACAAAAACCTAAATAATGCTGGTTTTAATTGTAGTAATGTTGAAGGAGGATATTTTGTCTGGACAAAGTTACCAGAACATTTTCAAAACGGACTTGACTTTGGATTAAAGCTGTACGAAGAAACTAAAACAGCTATAATTCCGGGACAACATTTTGGTAAAGAATGGACAAATTATATTAGATTAAATGTTGCCAGACCAAAAAATGAACTTGAACAAGGGATTAAGAATATTATAAAATTCGTTAAAACACATAATACTATTTAAATATTTAACTAACGAAAGATACTTTAAAGTTTATCATTATTCCAAATTCCCCAAGCTTTATCAGCTTGTTCATATAACATAGTAAAACCATTCATCACTCTTGCACCATTTTCTTTAGCTTTTTTCAAGAACATTGTCTCCTTCGGATTATACACCAAATCTAAACAAATATGCTTATCAGTAATATGTTCATAAGGAATTTTTGGGAAACTATTTATATTAGGAAACATTCCTACAGGAGTTGCATTAATTATCAATTTATAATTATTAATAACTGATTTTGTGAGTTTTGAATATGAGAGTTGTTCAAGATTAGCTGGTTCGCGTGATACGTTTTTACATTCGATTCCCCGTCTTTTCAGAACAAAAGCAATTGTTTTTCCTGAACCACCACTCCCTAGTATTAAAGCCTTTTGATTTTTTGAAATTTGTAATATATCAAAAGTTTTATCTAACCCGGCGACATCGGTATTAAAGCCTTTTAGGACATATCCGGTTTTATTTCGACTAATTTTTATTGTATTTACTGTTCCTAGTTTTAAAATTGTTTCATCAATATCATCCAAATAAGGAATTACAAGTTCTTTATATGGTGTAGTAACATTAAGTCCAACTAGATTAGGATGACTTATAATAATATTTTTAAGTTTAGATATTTCATTAATAGAAAACAACTTATACCTTGCGTCAGTAATTCCTTCTTTATCAAATTTTTCTGCAAAATATCTATGAGAATATGCATGTTCCAAAGGATAACCTATTAAACCAAAATCTCTCATAATTATTCCTCCTTATTTTTTAAATTCCCAGCCATTTTTTCCATTAATATAATAGATGCAATACCACAAATTATCAATAGAATAGCCACAAAAAACTCTACATTTATTTCCGGAATAAACCAATTATACCCAACTAATTTTGTTTCATCACCAAATGTTTTCAGAATTTGAGTTTTCCATGGCCAAAGTATCATTACAGAACCTAAAACAAAGCCTGTCAAAACTCCAATTGTTTGGTCTCTGAATTTCTTAAACACCCATGATAATAAATGCGAAAAGCCAAGAATCCCAACTAAAGCTCCAATAACAACTGGTAAAAGTATAGCCAAATCAAAATTTGTTACGGCATCGATCATTACTAATTGATAATTACCCAATAATATTAGCACAAACGAACCACTTAAACCGGGGAGTATCATACTACATGCAGCTACCATACCACAGATTACCAGATAATATATTGAACTATTTTCGCTAGCAGGACTCATAATTGAAATTAAAACAGCTATTCCCGAACCCAATAAAAAACTAATGACAACACCCATCTTCCATTTTTCAACTTCTTTACCCACAAAATATACAGATGCTAAAACCAAACCAAAAAAGAATGACCAAATATAAACAGGATAGTACTCAAAAAGATACTCAAACAATTTTGCCACACTAATAATTGCAACACCTACTCCAAGAAATAATGAGACTAAGAACCAGAAATCAATATACTTAACAAAATCTTTAATCTTAAATTGAAAAAGTAATTTTAATGCCGAAAGGTTAAACGATTTAATTGCATTTATCAATCTCTCAAAGATACCTGTAATAAGTGCAATGGTTCCTCCTGACACTCCAGGAATAACATTTGCAGCCCCCATGCCTATACCTTTAAAAAATACCAATATACCTTCTTTTATTCTCATAAAATTTTATGCGAAAATATACAATTTATAGGACTAGCAAAATATTACAATCATATTTTATTTAATAAAATCTTAAAATTGACTTTTGAAAGCAATAAGCAATACATGATAAATAATTGAAATTTCTTATATAAGATTTTTATCTTTGTCAATATTTTTGAGTTTTATTATATGCCAGATTTTAAATATCTAAAAGACAAAATAAAAGGAGAGGTTTATACAGACAAAACAACTAAGATTCTTTATTCTACTGATGCATCGGCTTATAAAGAAGAACCAATAGCTGTCGTCATACCAAAAGACAATGATGATATAAGAAGCATCATAGAATTTGCTTCACAAAACAATACGTGTATAATCCCACGAGCTGCAGGAACATCATTAGCAGGACAAGTTGTCGGAAATGGAATAATAGTTGACATTTCTAAGAACTTTAATAAAATACTTGAAGTTAATCAAGCAGAAAAATGGGTTAGAGTCGAACCAGGCGTAGTACTTGACGAGCTAAATAAATACTTAAATAAATTTGACTTATTTTTTGGTCCTGAAACTTCAACATCCAACAGATGTATGATAGCAGGCATGGTTGGGAACAACTCATGTGGAGCACATTCGTTGATATATGGTAGCACCAGAGATCACTTACTAGCATTAAAATGCATCTTATCAGATGGTAGCGAAGCTGTTTTTGGTGAATTAGACAAAGCTAAATTTGAAGAAAAATGCCAACTTCAAAATCTCGAAGGCAAACTCTATCGTCATATTAAATCGACATTATCCAAAAAAGAAATTATCGATGAAATAAACCTTCAATATCCCGATAAAAAAGTTAAAAGACGTAATACGGGTTATGCACTTGATCTATTACTTGAAAATGAGATTTTTGGAAATTATGACCAAAAATTCAATTTCTGTAAATTGCTAGCTGGATCGGAAGGAACTTTGGCATTCATCACAGAAATAAAACTTAATTTAGTAGAAATACCACCTAGGCATAAAGCCTTAATGTGTGTCCACACAAACACATTAAAAGAGACTTTTTATGCAAATCAAATTGCCTTAAAACACTCTCCTGTATCAATAGAACTAATGGACAAAAAGATTATGGATTTGACAAAAAAGAACATAAGTCAAAATCGTAATCGTTTTTTTGTTGAAGGCGATCCACAAGCAATATTAATAGTAGAATGGTACGGAGAAAATATATCAGACATAAATAATCATGCAGAAAAACTAAAACAAGATCTCATAAAAAATTCATTAGGGTACTCTTATCCTATGGTATATGGTGATGATATCTCAAAAGTATGGCAATTAAGAAAAGCGGGGCTTGGTGTTTTAGCGAATATGCCAGGTGATGCAAAACCTGCACCTGTAATTGAAGACACTGCTGTATGTACAGATATTCTACCAGAATATATGGAAGATTTTTCAAAATTGATGAATGAACATAATTTAGAATGTGTTTATTATGCCCATATTGCAACAGGAGAATTACATTTACGTCCTGTATTAAATTTGAAGAATCAAAAAGATGTTGAGTTATTTCATACAATAGCACTGAAAACTGCAAAATTAGTCAAAAAATATAAAGGTTCATTAAGTGGAGAACATGGAGATGGAAGACTAAGAGGTGAATTTATTCCGTTAATGATGGGTGATAAAATTTATCAATTATTCAAAGAATTAAAAAACACTTGGGATCCTAAAAACATCTTTAATGCCAATAAAATTGTTGACACTCCAAAAATGAATACTCATTTAAGGTATGCTTCAGGTCAAATTACAAAAGAAATTAATACAGTTTTTGATTTCTCATCAAATGGAGGTTACCTTAGAACAGCTGAAAAATGCAATGGCTCAGGTGACTGTCGTAAATCTTCAATAATTGGTGGGACATTATGCCCTAGTTTTCAAGCAACAAAAGATGAAAAGAATTCTACTCGTGCCAGAGCAAATATGTTAAGAGACATAATCACAAACACAGACAAACAAAATCCATTTGACAATAAAGAATTGTATAAAATTCTTGATCTGTGTTTACTTTGTAAAGCATGCAAATCGGAATGTCCTTCAAATGTTGATGTGGCAAAACTAAAAATGGAATTTCTGCAACACTATTACGATGCTCATCATATACCAATAAGGTCGAGAGCAGTTGCATATTTACCAAGAGTTCATAAGACTTTTGCTTTTATGCCGGGAATTACAAACTTTATCCTAAAAAATAAACTAACATCAGGAATTATAAAAAAAACAATTAGTTTTAATACTTCTCGTCCATTTCCACTAATGAGTAAAACAAATCTTAACAAGTGGGCACAAAGGAACAAACACAGTCTAAATGCAGAAAATTCAAAAAAAACTATCTACCTTTTTAACGATGAATTTACAAATTACTTAGAGTCTGATATTGGGATAAAAACCATTTTACTATTTACAAAATTAGGTTACGATATAAAAATTGCTAAAACCATTGAAAGTGGAAGAACCTGGTTAAGCAAAGGACTTGTCAGAACTGCAAAAAAAATCGCAAATAAGAATATCGTCTTATTAAAAGACATTATCACAGAAGAAACTCCACTTATCGGAATTGAACCATCTGCAATTTTGAGTTTTAGAGACGAATATCCGGATTTAGCAACAAAAGAGAATAAAGAATCTGCATTAGAACTTGCAAAAAACACTTACTTATTCGATGAGTTTATTGCTAATGAAATTGAAGCTGGCAATATATCTTCAGAAATGTTTACAGATGATGAAAAGCATATCAAATTTCATGGACACTGTCAACAAAAATCACTTATAAGCACAAAATACACACATCAGGTATTATCCTTACCAAAAAACTACAAAGTTGAAGAAATTCCAAGTGGTTGTTGTGGTATGGCCGGCTCCTTCGGATACGAAAAAGAACATCATGAACTATCTATGAAAATTGGTGAGATGGTGTTATTCCCTGCTGTTAGAAATGCAGATAAGGAAACAATAATATGTGCTGTAGGAACAAGTTGCAGATGCCAAATAGAAGATGGAACAAAAATAAAAGCTATTCATCCCCTTGAGATTTTGTTTGATGCACTAAAATAACGTAAGTTAACTCGATTTCATATATTTTGCCTTCAAAAACTGCATTTATTAGTACTATTTTGTATTTATATCTAATTACTAATCAAATAGATACATTATAAAGACTGATTTACTATTTTTGCCAACTATTTTAAGTAAATAAATATATGCTGCCATACACCAAAGCAATAGAAATTAGAAGATCAATAAGAAATTATGACAAGAAGCCTCTTGAAGAGAATATATTGATTGAAATTCAAAACCTAATAAAAAACCCACAACGAGGTCCTTTTGGAAATAAACCACGTTTTGTATTTATCGAAAAACCCGAAGCAAGACAACAGGAAAAAGTAAAACTTGGAACTTATGGTTTTATTACTCATGCAGCTTATTTTATTGGTGGATGTGTCGAAAAATTTGAATTTTCTGAAGTTGATTACGGATATTCACTTGAAAGAATTATTATTGAATTAACAAAACTAGATTTAGGCACTTGCTGGGTTGGTGGAACATTTAAAAGAAAAGATTATTCTATTCTTTTAAAAACTACTGATTCCGAAACAATTCCTTGTATTACACCAGTAGGATATAAAGCTGTCAAGAAATCTTTACGTGAACGACTTGGCTTAACACTCTCTAATGGCAGTAAGCGATTTGCTTTTGAAGAAGTTTTCTTTGAAGATAGTTACAAATCTCCAATGAAATTTGATGCCTCAAACAAATATCACAAATGTCTTGAACTTATTCGTCTTGCACCATCAGCAGTAAACAAACAGCCCTGGAGAGTTATTAAGCAAGATAACAAATATCATTTTTTTCTTTTTAGGGACAAAAAAGTAGGAAATACAAAGAATACAGACCTCCAAAAAGTTGATTTAGGCATTGCTTTAGCTCATTTTAAACTTGGAGTCGAAGAATACAAGCTAAGTGGGAAATGGCATATCTCCGATCCTGAGCTTTCTGAACTTGAATACATTATAAGTTGGATTGCTGAATAATTATTCGCTAGGGCGAATAATTATCAAGGCTGCTTTGGGTTTGCAACCCAAAGCAGAGCAAATAGAGAAGATTGTACTTATTAAGATTACAAAACTCGGGTTTGTTTGGAAAATTGATTGTAGAATGATTGTCGATTAGTTAGTTAGTCTCAATCACTCGGATTGCAAATAAATCCGAGCGAGCTGGGGATTTATCAGACAGTTGCTGGTCTAGTGACGAACGAATCATTGCAACTTACGACAGCGGTTTTATAATTACTGGAGAAAGCAATGATTTTGTAAACTCTAAAAACCTTATTCTTAAAACTGATAGTCCCAGCACTATATGGCTTTATTCCACAAACATTTTGTGGGAAAAGAGTTGGAAAAATGAGTACCGAAACCACTATCGGATTAGCTGTGATCCGAATTTTGAAATTTTGATTTTATTTTTTCATTTATTCAAAGCTAAATTACAAAATTTGGTGGTGTTTGGAAATGCAACAAATGAATGCTATGTCCCTTCTCCCGCATAACACTTAGGTGCTGTTAACGCCTGGCATTGTTAGTTTGTATCAGTTTTTCAATAATTTAGTCCAAAAGCCCATAATGGTATTACGTTTAGGTAACCAAATTCAATATCATCTTTTACCACAAACGATTTACCCTCTTTTTTTATTTGTTTTTGCTGTTTGTTTTTTCCACCAACTTCAAACGTATAATTATTGATGATAAAATCGGCCTTTTCTGATGATATTACTTCATTTTTTAGTCGCATTTGATTAAAGAAGAAAGTTTCTCGTATATTTCCTATATTCGATTTATCATCAACCAAGTTATAAATGATATTTGTATTATCTAAATACACTTTATCAACCTTTCCTAAGCTGCGAATACCGTTTGTTTCATTACGTAACTGGCTAATAAGTCCCGCTTTTTCCATATATGAAAAATAATCATCTAAAGAGTTTCGACTTACGTTAATTATTTCTACAAAGATATGAAAACGCACAACAGAATCAACAATATTTGCAATAAAAGTTTATCCGGATGTGCAATGTGGTGTTTTGTATTGCTTTATTCGATAAGCTCCTTTTTTGTACCAATTTCCATTAGTAGTAAGAATTTGTTCGCCAGAACAAGTGTATGTGTCATTAAATTTGTATTACTTACATTAAATGGTTTATCTGGAGCATTAGAAGCAGGTTCAGGAATAGCAACAATTAACATACAGATTACAGATTAGCAAATACCGACACACCGTTCAACTTTTCTTCTTCCTAATAACCAACCAATTAAAAAGTAGCATTGCGATTACAGTACCTCCTCCAATTGCTGCAAATATCATCCAGATGTTATAAGGCTGATAAGTATTCCAAAGATAAACTGTAAGATCGTGACCATGTAAATTCATTAATTCTCCTGCCCTGTTTATAAAATCTGTTTGAGAAAAGCTATCCGATATTTCAGGGATATCTAATCCTCGTTTTTCAACTTCCATTTTAAGTAAAGTAATTTTATCGGAATGTTTTTGGTAAACATTCCCCGACAGAATCCCTGCAAAGAAATTTCCTCCGGCCATTGGCAAAAAACTACACCCCATATACAAGGCTGTTTTACCTGCAGGAGCAATTTTTCCAATATATTCAGTAATTTTTGGAGAACCGGCCATTTCACCTAAACCAAAAATAAGAATACTCACAAAAAGGAACATAGGATTATTCGTCATAAATGTAAGAGACAAACCTATTGTTGATACAAGAAATCCGCTTATCATAGAATGAATTGGCTTCATCTTCATTACCATATATGAAACAAGAATTTGAAAAATGATTATGTACATTGCATCAATATTTGTAAGCATTTCAGCTGCAATTGTTTTTTCCGGGGTTCCGATTTGCTCAGCTAACCAAGGCCAAATTTTATAAATATTATCATAAACAACAGAAGTATCCATCCATTGATCAATAAAAACCGGCAGAGTATAAAACAATTGATTATACATTGTCCAGAATCCAATGACAATTAATAGAAAAAGAACAAATTGTAAATCTTTAAGTGCTTCGAAAATATTGCGAAATATTGTTTTCAATTCCTGACCAAAACTGGTTGTTGATTTTTCTCTTTCAGGCTCTTTAAAAAATAATAGAACAATAATCATATTAAAGATTATCACACCAGCCGAAATGTTAAATACATTCTCCCACCCACTTTGTCGTGCAAGAGATGCCACAATTGGTCCAACAAAAGCTCCAATATTTACAATCATATAAAATATCCCAAACCCCATAGAAGAAGTTTCGTCATCAGTAGTTTTTGCAACACAGGCAGAAATAATTGGCTTAAAAAGAGCTGCTCCTAAAGCAAGCATAATAAATACAGCAAATACCCACTCGTAAGTCTTAACCTGACCCAGCAAATAATAAGCAAAAGCAAGTAAAGAATAAGCAATTATTAAAACTTTTTTATACCCAATTCTATCTGCAATCGCTCCGGTTATTACCGGTAGAAAATATAAAAATCCAACAACAGATCCCATTAACAAACCTTTCTGTGATTGCGTAAACCCAAGAGCTCCCGAATCCGTTGAGCCGGTAAGATATAATGCAAACAACATAAAGAGTCCATACCAAGCCCATCGTTCGAAAAGCTCCATTATATTCGCTACCCAAAAAGTACGGGGAAACTTCTTTAAAATTCTAACAAACTTTGGCATAATTTTTTCTTTGCTACAAAACTAAAATAATATTTAAAAACATTACGTATCAGCTTAAATATTATTAACATACATTAAAACAATAAAACAAGGTTTTTAAATCATAAAATAGAGTAAATACTACTCATAAATAAAGTTTTAAATCTATATTTAATATGAATTTTGGTTGGTTTTGTATTTTTTGCTAAATTTACACCTTAAAATAAAGCTATTGTTATGCGAAGAGAAATCTTTCTATTTTTTTTAAGTTTTAGTTTTTTTGTTTGTACTGCTCAGGAGAATAATCTTAAAGAGTTTGTAGAGGAACAACAAGAAAAACTTATTTTTGATGAATCAAAGCTTGTACAAGCTCCCAACACCAATGTATTTATAATTCCTCCGGAACATTTTATTCCTGATGAGTCAATTAATGGTTTTTCACATCCAGGATCAGCTACAACCATACAAATAATTGAAGTTCCCGGCAGCTCATTAACAATGATTGATGCCGCAATGACAAAAGAATACATAGAATCACAATCATATAAATACAAAGAAAGAATAGAAATACAAACAGAAACTAATCAAAAAGCTGTTATCTATTTAGTAGAATTCATTTCAAATGAGATAAATTATGAACGTGCAATGTTTTTTACAGGAGAAACCGAATTAATTTGGATAAATGTAAATTATCCAACATCGATAAAGAAATTAATTTTCCCCGCAATTGAAGCATGTTTGAAATCTGTACAATAAACTATGAAAATAAATTATAAGATATTCGTCCTTTTAATAATTTCATTTTTTGAATTTTCGATCAACTTATTTTCTCAAAATGATTTATTACACGAAATGTGGTACTCCTCATATGATCAAAACATGTGGGGTCCTGATAATGCCTACGGCATAGATGTTGACCATACATTCTTTGACATAGAAATTGATGAATCTTGGGGATTTTCAGAAGTTGAAGAATTTCTTGGACAACAATTTGGAGTTGGAATGGATCTTGGAATTTATGCATTACTAAGATCTTCTTTTGAGGCACATGGTTTTTACACAGGAAGTTTTAGTTTAGATTATCCTATAGCTGTTACAATGGATTTCCCTGAAGATGAAACTTTTAATTATGGAGGTCCGGCAACAATACATTCTTCCTACGAAGTAACAGACGGATGGAATTTAGAAACAGAATTTCCACCTGTTGGAGTAATAACACTCGACCTTGAATATCAATTTGATCCTTTTATGGATATTTTAGTTTGTGTTTTTAGTTGTGACACAATACACTTAATCCCTGCCAGCGTAGAAGTCCCTCACACATTAGACACTTTGTTTCATATTAATGCTGAAACAGAATATACAATATATCCATGCTATGTAGGTGATGAATTTCAATTTTGTCATGATTATGAATTACCTATTGATATAGATTTTACTGATTTAGTTGGATTTAACTTTGAAGCTCATGTTGACCTTCCTTTTGTTGAAACCGAAGATTATATTCAAGAAGAAACAAACTGTTTAATTGCTCAAGGCGAAGATCCTTACATGGATATCAATATGGATGTAATTGGATTTTTATATGTAATGGCAGGATTTATCCCCCCTCCAGAAGGGCCTCAAATACAAGAAGCAATAGACTTTTTAAATGATACTATTACTTATCCTCTTAGTACACCAATAGGAGACATCTCGTTCCAAATAGAATATTCATTATTAAATGTCGATTTTATTATTACCAATACTCTTAATCAAGATATTTATTTTTGCCCTACAATATGGGCAACACTTGATTTCCCTGTAGAAATGGACTGGTCTGTTACAGATCCTACAAATAGTGACATTGAGGTTGAGAACGGTTTTGGAGACACAATTACATTTGCAGTAGGAAACGATCTCACAATACAATACCCATGTCACGACTGGGATAGTATGTATGTAGGATGTCGTTATAACATACAACCTACAATAAGAAATCATACTTGGGATAGTATTGCATTTTCATTTGTAATTGAAGCACTAAGTGCAGACATATCAATTATTACTCCATTTAAATCATCAATTGCTCCGGCAACAATGCCAGAATTTATCTTACCAACAGATAATCCAACACCGACTATATCTCCCGAAATATCATATTCAGGCTATTATGATGATTCTGAGCCAAAAGATATTGGACCTTGGCACATAGGTCCGCTTTTTGAATGGACAATCAGCCTTGGATATGTCCCAGTAACATGGTTTGATGAAACATGGGAACTTATGCACTTTGATGAAGATATTGTCTTTGATGGAACATATATTAAACCTTATCCAAAATCTGAAGTAAATGCTCTTCTTTTTACGCATGGTCCTTATTGTTATGGTGATCCTTATGATTATGTATATGCCGAAGCTCAAAATGGTTTTGAACCATACGATTTTGAGTGGTCTACAGGTGACATTACAACAGATTTATTTACAGATACAGATAGTATTTATGCAATCCCGGGATATTATATGGTAACAATTACTGATGATAATAACTGCGAAAGTTATGACACTATTACTGTTGCTATTAATCCCCCAATAAATCACAATTTAACTGCTACCGATCTAAATTGTTATGGATTTTTTACAGGGTCAATACAAACCGAAGTTTCAGGAGGAACAGAACCATATTTCTATAATTGGTCGAATGGTAGTGAGCAACAAAACCCAAGTGATTTAACTTCTGGTTGGTATTATGTTACAATTTCAGATTTTGCACATTGCGAAATTACTGATTCGATATTTATTGACCAACCAGAATCTGCAGTTACAATTACATCAACCCCAACACATATTCCTTGTCATGGAACAGACTTTGGGTCAATAGACATATCTCTCTCAGGGGCAACACCTCCATATACTGTTGAATGGTCAAGTGGACAAACTTATCAGGATTTGGATAATCTAACTGCAGGTTATTATACAATCTCTGTAAATGATGCAAATGATTGCCTTTGGACTGAAACAATTCAAATTATTGAACCGGATTCTTTAATTACAGAAATAACTTCATCTAACATACCTTGTTTTGGTCTTGATAATGGAATATTAAACGCACAAACAGAAGGTGGAACACCCCCTTATACATATCAATGGTTTCATGATCTAGAACACAATTCTTCAATACTAACAAATATGCATCCCGGATTTTATTTTGTCTCTGTAACAGATGCAAATGGTTGTGCAGATACAGCAAGTGCAATGATATCGCAACCTAACGAATTAATCCTTGACTTTATAACATCTCATGTTAATTGTAAAGGTGGTCATGATGGATATATAATTGTTACTCCTTCAGGTGGTGTTCCTGATTATAATATTACATGGAGTAATGGATATTTTTCTGACTCAATTGGAAATCTCCCTATTGGACCATATACAATAACTGTAAGTGATGATAATGGATGTCAAAATATAGAAACAATAAATATTACAGAACCTGATTATAGTCTTAATTCAACCTTTACACAAATCAATAATGTGAGTTGCTTTGGTCTTTCAGATGCAAGCTCAAACATAAGTCCTACAGGTGGAACTCCCCCATATGAAGTTATTTGGGAAGAAGAAGTCACACAAGTTGATTTTATCGGTTCTAATATGCCTGCCGGAACATATTACAATATTACCCTAACTGACGATAATGATTGTATATATTTTGACAGTATCATGTTTACAGAACCTCCACTCCTTGTTCTTGACGGAACCACAACACCTGTTAATTGTGGAGTCTCAGCTGGTAGCGGAACAATAAATCCTAACGGAGGAACACCTCCATATACTTTTTTGTGGTCAAATAACGAAACAAATTCAACTGCTACAAATTTATCAATTGGAGAGGTTAGTGTTATTGTTACAGATAATCACAATTGCTCAGACACCTTATATCTTAATGTAGACAAAACCGGTAAAATTTATGGTTCATACGAAATAATTGAATCAAATTTATGTTTTAAAGATAGTGTTGCCAAAGCAACAGCATCTCTTCCCGAAGGCGAAAATCCAATCTCATTTTTATGGTCTGACGGACAAACTGGCGATACTGCAATAAACTTACCTGCAGGAAACTACTATGTCATTGCATCAGATAAATATAATTGTTCTGACACAATTGATGTGATTATCTCTCAACCAGATTCGATAAATCCAAATATTACTATAACACAACCGTCATGTAGTAATGTTTATGATGGAGCTCTAGAAGTAAGTCCTACAGGTGGAACTCCCGACTATCTATATGCTTGGGACAATGGTAGTCAAAATTATAAAATCGAAAATTTAAGAGATGGAACATATTCACTTACAATTACGGATCAAAATAATTGCTCTTTTATATATTATATTGACTTACCTGAAGCAGAATTTTGTGTGACAGTTTATAACACTATCACACCAAATAATGATGGGACAAACGACGTATGGATTGTTGAAAACATCGAACAATTTGAATTTAATGAAGTTTGGATTTATAACCGAGTCGGAAACGAAGTATTCCACACAGAGAATTATCAAAATGATTGGGCTGGGACTTTCAAAGGAAAAGAATTACCTGAAGCAACATACTATTACATAATAAATCTTGGTAATGGAAAAGATCCAATTAAAGGACATCTAACAATTATAAGATAAATTAATGAAAAAAATCATATTCAAATACATAAGCTTTGTAGTTCTATTCTTAAATTGCCTGATGGTTTCTGCGCAACAACTTCCGCACTATAGAAATCCTTTTTTTAACTTAACTGCAATGAATCCCGGAACTATTACAATTAAAGAAATACCGGACATAATATTAAATCATAGATCTCAGTGGATTGGATATTCTGGAGCTCCAAGAATTTCGAGTTTAACCGGAAACTATTTATTTCGAGATGACATGGCTGGAGGTATTTCAATTATAAACGATAGTTATGGTTTAACTCAAAAACTAAACTTTGCCTTAAATTATGCATATTTATTAAAAACTCAGAAATTCTATTTAAGTTTTGGACTCTCATGGACACTAACTCAATATAAACTTAAAGGAACAGAAATTACAATACATGATGCAGATGACATCATTATTAATCAATCTCTTGATGACAAAACATGGAAACCTGATGCAAATGCCGGAGTTATTGTATATAACAATGATTTCTATGCAGGACTATCAATCCTTCAACTTTTTAAAACAAAATATACATTTTTTCAAAATTCTAACGAAATTCCCGGATTAATCCAAAATCATAGACATTTTATCATTTCTGGCGGATATAACATTTATGGAGATCAAAATAATCACAAATTTTCACCTTTTTCAAATTTATACTTTGCTTCATCAACTCCTTTTAAATTTGATTTAGGTCTAAACTATTGTTTTAATTCAGCTTTCTTATCATCATTATATCTAAGCAAAGGTGATGCTTTAGTATTTTCTTTAGGCTATAAATACGAAAGATTTTATTTCTCATATTCTTTTGATTTTGTTTTATCACGCATTAGAAATGTTAGTAGCGGAGCTCACGAAATTACACTTGGAGTATATCTTAAATCGAATAAAAAGAACAGCACAAATTCAAATCCTATGTTCTAATCCATATATTGGTATAAATCAAACAACTTAATCTACATTTTTACGTTCTAAATAAAAGAATAAAATCAATTATAACAGAGTTTATAATTCAATTTTTTATATTTGTACTTTAGTAGCTTACTAAGACCTTTAAAATGCAGAATAAAAAAATATATGCATTAACATTTTTTTTGTTATTGTTTTATAATATATATTCACAATATTTAATATGCGAAGCTCAGAATCCTTCATCTGTTATTTCCGGATCTGATATTGAAGCAGAAATTGGACATTGGAATATTGTTACAAACAATTTTAAAGCAAATGACTACGCTGTTTTTAATCTAAAACAAGGATATACCTACGAATGGGAGGTCTGTGGAGAAGCAAATTTCTCAACTCCGACTATCTCTATATTTAATGATACAATTTGTAATTTTAATAATTTGATTACCTCAGATTCAGGAAATTGTGCCAAAATCAAGTACATCTCAACTACAAATCATAAAATCACAATACTACTATCTCAGACTAATACAAATGAAAACAACACAAATTTAAGTCTAAAATGGAGATCAACATGCCGACCTATTAGTCAAACAAAAGCAACAACAGATCATCTTGGATTAGATTGGATAATTAGTTCTGATCAATTTATTGAAGGAGATCATATTAACATAAATAACTTCATAATAAATTCAGGAATAAGCGTTTCATTATCCAGTGGATACTTGCACATAGAAGCTACAAACATTACTATTAACGGAACAATCGATGGTAATTATACAGGTCCAGTAGGTGGAACTGGTGGTGCAGGAGGTAACGCATCTATTGGTGGCGACGGGGTTTGTAATTCGGGTGGCGTAGGTCAAGCAGGTACTGACGGTAATGGATCCGGACCTGGATTTCACGGTGGAAATGGACTATTAGGTGGCTGCACAGCTCTTGACTGCTCATTATGTACTAATGGATATATTGCAGGAAGTGGTGGTGCAGGAAGCGGTGGTGGTGGAGCACATTTTGATGATGGTGGAACTAGTGGATCTGGAGCACAAGCTTCTGATATTAATGGAACTAGTGCTATTGGAGGTTTTGGAGGAAATGGCCCTTGGTTCGGATCTTTTTCTTACGGAGACAATACATCCTTTTCTGTCATGTTAGGCTCTGGCGGTGCTGGTGGCGGTGGCGGTGGCGGTGGCTTCACAGATGGAACAAATGGAGGTAATGGTGGTGCCGGTGGTGGACAGGTTGAACTAATAGCATCTAACGATATTATTATTGGAGCAAGTGGAGAAATTTTTTGTAATGGCTATAATGGTGGAAATGGAGGAAACGGTGGATATGGCTCTCTTGATAATTCTTATGAATGTTTCGACGATAACAATCTTGAAAATACCGATAATTGTGTTACTTGTCCAACTATAGGAAATTTTTATGGATCTGGTGGTGCCGGCGGTGGTGCCGGTGGTGGTAGTGGTGGCGGGATACTTATTTCGGCTGCAAATTTATCTACAATATCTGGAACACTTGAAGTTGCAGGTGGACAAGGTGGTGATGCAGGTTTCCCAAACTCTACACATGGTACTTGCTTTCGAAATGCAAAAGGCGGTTCGGGTGGTGTTGGTGGTAGAATTAAAATATTTAGAAATCCATGTCTTGAAAATCAAATTAATCCAACAATAAATGTATTAGGAGGACTACCAGGAACTTCTATTGGAGGAAGTGTAGAAAGAGCTGCTTCCGGAATACAATTATTGCTTGATCATCCAAGCTATATTCCATTTGATCAAGGCCAAATTGCAACAAATCAGAATATTTGTGAAAGTGGAGTTCCTAACCCTATTTCAATATCAACAAACCCATCAGGAGGTATTGGAACATATACATATCAATGGTGGAAATGTACTGCTGCAGATTGTACAACCCCGCCTGTAGGATATACTCCAATTGGCGGAGCAACAACAGATAGCTACTCCCCTCCTGCTTTAACAGGAACTACTTATTACTCTCTAATGGTACAATCTGGAAGTGAAGAGTGTAGAGAATGGACAGAACCCGTAATAATTAATGTTCACCCTGACCCAAGCATTTCAATTTTAGCTTCAGAAAACGATGTTTGTGAAAATGAACCTCTTACAATTACTGCTACTGTATCAGGAGGAACAGGTTCTTGTACAATTTTATGGCAATATTCTGATGATGGAACAACATGGAACAATGTAGGAACAAATAATACAACATACAATGTCCCTACTACCACAGCTTTCTCAAACAGACAATACAGAGCAACTTATAATTGTACAGCTGATGGATGTGATATGATGATTTCAAATATTGAAATCATTACAGTTGCCGAAGCTCCTACATGGGATATTATAAGCGTCACACCTCCTGAAATATGCATTAGTGGAGATGTTACCTTAAATGCAACTATAAGCGGAGGACTTGGAGGAACCATTGATTGGTTTATTAGTCCATCTGGAGCAGGTACATGGTCACCTGTAACATCTCCGGACAATCCAGGTTTAGGAGCATGGGATTACCAACCTGTTTATACTCCTGACGGTGCAGGATGTGATATTGATGATGCTCCGATAAACACCGTTAATGTTGTTGATGATCCAATTATAAGTATCTCTACAACAGACACAGAAACTTGTGAAAATACTCCTCTCACACTAACAGCATCAGCAAGTGGCGGTTCTGGAACATGTTCTTACCAATGGCAATATTGGGATGGTTCTAATTGGATAAATGTAGGAACAGACTCAGACACTTATATATTACCTGCAAACACTCCAAGCATTGGCACAAGATATAGATGCCTATACACTTGTGATGGTGAAGGCTGTAATCAGGCTATTTCAAACGAACTTATTATTGTCGTCTTAGAAAATCCAGATGTAGTAGCAACAGCTAATCCTAATCCTCAATGTTCTGCTGAACCTGTTGATTTAAGCGCAAGTGCAAGTAATGGAACAGCACCATATATTTATGATTGGGACAACGGTTTAGGCATAGGACAAAATCACACTGTTAATCCAACTACTAATACCACATACACTGTAACTGTTACAGATGATAATGGATGTACTGCCGAAACAAGTGTAAATGTCATTGTTAATGATTTACCTAACGTTATTGCTAGTGCTAATCCAAATCCAATATGTGCTAACCAACAAGTTGACCTTAATGCAACAGGCAGCAATGGCCTTGCTCCATATGACTATGTGTGGGACAATGGCTTAGGTATGGGTCAAAACCATACGGTTTTTCCTGCATCGAACACAAGTTATACAGTAACAATAACTGATGATAATGGGTGTACAAATGAAAATACTGTAAATATTCTAGTACACGATATTCCAAATCTAACTGTAACTGAAACATCTCAAGCAACATGTGGAGCAAATAATGGGGAAGCAACTGCAACTCCAACTGGCGGAAACTCACCTTATGATTTTTCATGGAATAATGGAGACACAAGCCCAGACGGAATTGCAGAAAACTTAACTCCAGGATTAATCTCAGTTACTGTAACAGATGATAATGGATGTACAATATCAGGATCTGTTATTATCACTAGCCCATCAAGTATAGTTGTAACAACATCCGAGATTAGCCCAATTACATGTTATGGTGGAAATGATGGAATTGGAAATATTGACATCACAGGCGGAACAACTCCTTATGATGTACAATGGTCAAATGGAATAACCAACGGAAATAATTCCGGATTAGGAGAAGGAAACTTTGACATAAATAATTTAACCGGAGGCACTTATATTATTCAAGTTACTGATGCTGACAACTGCGTTGAAACAGAAACATTAATAATCAATGAACCAAACGAAATAACACTAAATACAAATATTATATCAACACCACAATGTTTCGGAGATTCAGATGGCGAAGCCGAATTAACTTTCGCCGGAGGAATAGCAAACTATGACTTTACTTGGGATAACGGATCTGTAAATGGTTCACAAACTGGAGTTAATGGAGGACCACATACATTAACTAACTTAGATGCTGGAACTTATAATGTATCTGTCACTGATGCAAATTTATGTACAGCTAATTTTACATTTGACATTACTCAACCAGATGAAATTGTTATTACAACGAATATGACTAGCGAACCAACTTGCAATGGTTTTAATGACGCAACAGCTGATATAACTATATCAGGAGGAACATTAAACTATAACTTTACTTGGGATAATGGTTCAGTAAACGGATTTCAAACAAATACAAATGGCGGTCCTCACAATTTAATTGATTTGGATGCAGGCACATATGCAATCTCTGTTACTGATGCAAATTCGTGTACTCAAACAACAAATCTTGATATTACTGAGCCAACTGCTATTAGTTCAAATCTTAATCTAATTCAAGGCGTTTCATGTTATAATGGCAATAACGGATCTTTTAGTGTTACTATAAGCGGTGGGATATCTGATTATGATATTATATATGATAATGGAACAATAAATGGAAGCTTAATTAATGTAGGAATAGGTCCAAACAACATAACTAATCTTGAAGCAGGGACATATTTGGTAACAGTATTAGATAATAATGGTTGTAGTGCAATAAACACTATTGACATTAATGAACCTAATGAAATTGTTTTATCTGGAATTATGACCACTGAAGTTTCTTGTTATTCTTATTCTGATGGAGAAGCAGAAATTGACATTTCAGGAGGAATCGAGCCTTATGATCTTAATTGGGATAATGGAACAACAAATGGAAGCATTAATGGTGTGAGTAGCGGAATAACTTCAATTAATGGACTATCTGCAGGAACATATACAATAACAGCAACTGACAGTAATCTTTGCACTAATACTACAACTTTAAACGTTACTGAACCACCTCAAATCACAAACGTAATAAATATTACTTCAAATGCAAGCTGTTTTGGAAGTACAGATGGTGGATTCGACATTTTAATTTCAGGAGGAACAGCAAATTACGATTTAAACTGGAGTAATGGAACATATTCCGATAATCTTGTAAATGCAGATGTTGGCCCTCACAATATTACTAATATTCCAGGAGGTAATTATTCATTAACAATTACTGACGCAAACACTTGTGAACAAATTGAAACTTTTACTATTATCGAACCTACTGACTTAATATTGACACAAAATAATACTTCAAATGTATCATGCCTTGGAGGTACCAATGGAAGTATTGAGCTTAATGTTGGTGGCGGAACTCCTCTATATGATTTAAGCTGGGATAATGGAAGCACAAATGGAAATCTTACTAGTATTCCAAATGGTACTCAAACTCTTAACAATCTGGATGCAGGAACATATTCAATTTTGTTAACTGACAATAATTCCTGTACAACGAGTATTGCTGTACTAATTGAAGAACCAGCATCAATTTTAAACTTAACTGTTATTTCAACTGGAGATGCTACCTGTGTTGGAGTGAGCGACGGATCAGCAATTGTAGAAGCAACTGGTGGAGTTGGTCCATATACATATACATGGGACAATCCTAATGGTGTAGATGATCAAATCACAAATGTTACAGCAGGAACATATAATGTTACAGTTACAGATGATTGGAATTGCAGTGTAGCAATCCCTGTAATTATTGGACAACCAGCAAACGGACTAAGTGCAACTTATACAACTACAGATGTTTCTTGCCCTGGAGGAAATGATGGAAATATCATTCTTGCACCTTCGGGTGGAACTGCTCCTTATACATATAATTGGAATCCTAATGTTTCGAGTAACGAAACAGGTTCAAATCTGAGCGTAAACACATACAATGTAACTATCAATGACG
>CAYUWD010000054.1:0-22782 GCA_964448235.1 uncultured Bacteroidales bacterium
AATCTTTATGAAGACGCGGGCCAGGACATCCAACTGGGAGATTATGCCAAAGCAATCGCGAAATACCGCCGGGTGCTGGAAATCGATCAAAAAAGCAGGAATAAAATTCAACTATTATGAAAAGATATTTACTTTTAATCCTTACAGTTAGTATTATTACAATTGTTAAATCACAAACAATTGATTACACTACAGCGCAAATTATTGCAAAAAACACTATCTTAGAAAAATTCTCAGTAATTTCACCTAATCAAGATTATAAAATATCGTCATACATAAATGAAGCCTATAACAATAATACTGTACTACATATATTTAATCTTAACCCAACAGGTTTCATTATTATATCCGGAGATAGATCTTCTACACCTGTACTTGCCTTTTCTACACAGTCAAATTATAATTCAAATATAAAAAATCCGGCAGCAAAATTTTGGATTGATAGTTATAAAAAACAAATTAATTACAATATTACAAACAATATCACACCTCTGGAAAGTGTGCAAAATGAATGGGATCGTCTAAATGTTTCTACATCAGAATTTGTAAGCAAAAAGAATATAAAAGCTATCGAACCTCTTTTACATACAACCTGGGATCAAGGTAGATATTACAACAATCATTGTCCAGAAGACCCTGCAGGAACAGATGGTCATGTTGCAGTTGGATGCGTTGCAACTGCTTTGGGACAATTAATGAATTACTTTAGATACCCAACAACTGGAACAAGCTCATATGGATATAATCATCCAGAATATGGCTGGATAGAAATAAATTTTGCAGAACAAACATACGACTACGATCAAATGCCCATTGAAGCAAATGAATATAATGACAATCTTGCAAAATTACTATATAATATTGGTGTATCTGTCGATATGAATTATGGCCCGGATGGAAGTGGGATGTGGAATCACAAAGGAGCATATACTCTTTATACTTATTTTGGATACGATTCCTCTACAACATATTTGTTTAAAGATAGCTTACCTGTTGATTTTGATTGGAACGGAACTCTTGTAAATCATTTGGATCAAAAAATACCTCTTTATTATGCCGGATGGAGCGATTATGAATTCATTAGTGGTCATGCTTTTATTCTTGATGGATATATTGACTCAACTCATTATCACATTAACTGGGGCTGGGGTGGTTCTTATGATGGGTATTTTTCTATTGATGATTTAACCATAGGAAGTTCTGACTTTACATTACTACACGAAGTTATTATTAATGCAACTCCGATTTCTCCAATTACAAACTGTAGCGAATCAAAAATTCTTTCGTCTTTTGAAGGGACAATTGAAGATGGTAGCGGTCCATTTGAATCATATCAGAACAATTCTGAATGCACATGGCTTATTAACCCCGAAGACTCTGTAAGTTATTTCTCATTTGAAATTATTAATCTGGAAATGGATAATGAAGACTACATAATCGTATTTGATGGTGAGGACGAAACGGCACAAATTATTACAACTATTTATGGTGATAGTAATATTGAAACTTTTGAAAGTTCTTCTGACAAAGTTCTTATTAAATTTGTTACTAATGAAGATTCTGTAAATAATGGTTGGCTAATTTCATATAGTGGAAACAAACCCAGTTATTGTAATTTATATGAAACAATAACAGAACCTAACGGAACAATTTCAGATGGTAGTAATTCATATAATTATCACGACAACACCATGTGTCTTTGGTCTATTCAACCAGAAGAAACTGAAAACATTAAAGTAACTATTACAGAACTTGATATTGAACCCATTAATGATTACCTTAAAATTCAAAATTCTTCAAGTGAAACTATTGCAAATATCTCAGGAAATGAAATTCCTGCTCCATTCTTAATCGAAGGAGATAAAATCACTATTACTTTCCACTCAGACGGCTCAAATTGTTATCAAGGTTTTAAATTAGATTATGAGTCAAATGTAACTGATATAAAAACAGAGCCATTTCAATACTTTAACGTATATCCAAATCCTGTAACCAATTTTATTTTAATTCCAGAAAACATAATTGATAAAATAGAAAATATTAAAATATATTCTATTGATGGTAAACTAACTAAACTTGTCAGTAAATCAAGTTTAAAAGATATAAATCAAATTTATTGTCAGAATCTAAAAAGTGGAATATATATCATAGAAATAATCATTGATAACAATATTAAAAGATATAAATTTGTAAAAGAATAGATATAGTACTTACCAATTCAATACCCAAAGCGAAGAATTACCAGTCTGATTCCTCAATGAATTAAGCTCTGCAACAGCATCTGTATTATCAGAAAAACTTTTAACAGAAACCCTAAACATACCATTTGCTGTTGGCAAAATTTTTGAATCAAATCCCTTTGAAATCAACTCATTTTGATATACTTCTGCATTTGTTCGATATGAGAAACTACCACCAATTATATGTATCGATTTTTCCAAAGTAACAGTATTTTCTTCTATTTCCTCATCTACAACAACAGTAAAATATTCATCTTCAATTGTTTCAATATCATCATTCGTCTCATTTTCATTAATCTGCTCCACATTTAATTCAAGAATTGTTTCTTCTTCTACAGTATTGGAAAACATTTTATTATTTGCAGAGTTAATATTTTCACCTTGCTCGGTCGATGAACTATCGACTAAGTCAACAGGGGCAATATTAGCAACCTGATATTTAGGTTCATTTTCAATTCTTATTAAATCAAATTTCACAGCTACAAAAAGCAATCCAACAATAACTGCTGCAGATGTTACATAAAATACAACAGGTCGTATTTTACCTTTTTTCTTATTTAACTTTGCTGATTTGGTTTTTGAAATCTTTTTTGGTTTTTGAATTTCAATTGTTGTTCTTGCATTACCAATCATTGGAAAGCTAAAGCTTTCTAATCCAAAAGATTCATCAAGCAAATTTAAATTCAAATTTGGCTTAAAAACCAGAATATCATTTGTAAGAGAAAATTTTCCTAATTTACCAAACTCCAAATGTTTTGATATTTCAAGTTCTGATTTAATATCTTTAACGAAACTTTTAACAATATTATCAGCATCAATCCATTCAATATTATCTACATTAGCAATATGATTTATCAATAAACCATCATTATTACTAAGTTCTTTATTAAAAGCTATTTTTTTTTCAGGAGGATAGAATTCTTGAATATTAAAATCGACTTTCGCTTCAGAATAATTCGCAACAAACCCCCCAAAACCAGGAATAATGACACAATCATTATTTCGAATTAACTGATATACAACATTATACAAACTCATCTTAGGAAATAAATTAAAGTGTAAATATAATAATTTTTTTATAACCCGACAATAATTATCTCCACTCTGCGGTTTATTTTTCTTCCATCTTCTGTTTCATTATCTGCAATTGGCACTTTATTACCAAATCCACGATATTTCATACGCGATTTAACAATCCCTTTATCAATTAAATAATCATAGACAGATGCTGCCCTTTTTACTGACAATTTCTTATTATACGATATTGATCCGACATTATCGGTGTGGCCTCTAATTTCTATTTTTAAACTAGGTTTAGCAATAAGTATTTCGTAAAGCCTATCTAACTCAGTATATGAAGCCGTTAACAAATCATAAGAGTTAAATTCAAAAAATATTCGATTTAAATTAAACTTATCCCCAATTTTTGCATTTTTAAAAGCTTCATCATTAATTTCAGAAGTCTTCATAGTAAGAATTGAAGAATTTAAACCATCATTTTCATTACCATTGTTCCCTCCATCATTTTCACTACCATTGTTCCCTCCATCATTTTCGTTCACATTATCTCCATTAGCATCGTTTTCGCCCCCATCGTTTTCGTTTTGATTTGCATTACTATCACTATTAAAATCGTCCAAATCATTATTAGCCAAATCATTTAGGGTCAAATCTTCAGAATTAAGTGTATTGTATCCTGTTTCTGGATCATATTTATCTGACATCCAATCTGAACCAAAAGACAGATTATTTAAACAGCCACATTCAAACTCATTTTCAATTTCAAAAACCCTAACATCATCGATATAATAATAAGCAAAGACAAAATTTGAATCTGTTGATTCAAATTCATTTTGCTTATAGTTTGTAATTGCATTATCCCAAAAATTACCAATAGTAAGATATTCCTCATTTCCTCCAGCTCGATATATTCCACATAACTCCTGCCAATAGTCTATATTATCCATAATATTGCCAGGTTTGTTTATAATTTGTGGACGCTGTATTATTAATCCGGCATCTTTAGTTCCAATTCTATCACTTGTTAAGGTAATTCCGAGAGCATCAACAGCATACAAAGATTTCGATGAATTTGCATAAAACAACTTCACACAATATAGTTTATCCCTTTTTAATGGTTCACACAATTTTGTTTGAATATATTCACGCGAAACTCCATTAACAATTTTCGTTGTATCATAAAACACTTCTCTAAGTATTATTCCTGCATATGCTCCACCTTCTGAAGGATACATTTCACCAGCAAAATTCTTTGGAATTCCTGATTCGTAAGCACTACAGATATGTAGTTGGTCTGGTGTCCCTTTATTAGGATTATACCATTGAGGATAAGGTTTTGCAATTGGCAGAGTTACAAAAGATACAGGACAAGACCAAGCATCTTCGAAACCATTATTCGGAACCAAATTTTGTGATATAGCCCAGCTTACATTTATAAATAATATGACAAACAGTATCTTTATTTTTATCCTCATTAAAATAATAACTAATATAATTTACATTTATTTTATCTATCCGATTTTCTTTTTAGACTCCATTTTGCCAGATTTAATCTTTTGGGAGATCGGGGAAAAACCTGACTCATTTTTATTAGTCTCTCATAGGACTTGATATGTCTGTCTTTTTTTGAATTATAGATATCTGCAATATTTATGAGGATTCCAGTTTCCTCAACTCCACCAAAAGCATCATTTTCTACCGTTCCGAATGTAATCATCGATGGTGATAAGTTCATATATGCATTTACCAAAGGAGGTATCTTCTCTCCTACTTTTCTAACCATTGCATTCAATTTTTTATAATCTGCATCATAATTATTTCCAAAGAATAATTTTTTAACACTATCAAAATTAAAATCCAATGGATTTTGAGGAACAACCAAATTTGTTTGATCAGAAAAATACAATTTCAAAAACGATAAAATATAATTCCTAGCACTCAAGTCAAAATGCTTATACATTGTAACTTTACCAAAAAAATATTTCATTTCGGGATATTCGATTATTAAAGCTCCAAGCCCATCCCACAAGTTATCCAGAGCAAACATCCCTTTACGAGCATTTCGCCCATATTGATATTTTGGTTGAACGAATGATCTACCCAATTCTATTGTATAAGGAAGATAAGTTTCTAAAAAATCTGCTGAAAAATCAAACAAATGCGTTGTTGCCAATTTCTCATCAGGATCGTCAAGTACAGATTCTCCTAAAATAAATCGATATCCTCCAATTATTTCATTTTCATCAGGATCCCATACAATCAATTGTAAATATGGATCATCTGAAATATCATACGAATCAATATCTTTTTCTTTTCCCGTTCCACCACCAGCCATACGAAATGTGATTTCTCTTAATCGACCTATTTCATTCATTAAATTTGGTGAATCTTTATGAGAAAATACAAATATTTCAGTATTACCAAAATTCGATTTACGTAATAACTTTTCATTAGTAAGTTCTGAAAGCAACAAACTCTTACTTACAGGAGGAATTATAGGATTCATTCTTGCCATAAAAATCTACTTTTATGTTTGTAAATGCAAATTTAAGAAATATTAAGATAAGAATATGTAATTTTAAATTTTTAAGTAATAAATACTATTTAAAAAGATTGGGAAATACTTAACTTTTCATTTCTATTTTTATTAATCTATCAAAACTTATGAAATAAAATAGTTATCAATAAATTATTAACCTAATGAACATAAATAATCACCAACCTAACAACTGATAAATTTGTATTTCAAATTACGAAATCTTCCTTAAGTCAAAGTGTAGCTCTTAAAAAAATGCATATCGCAATTCAATAAAATTTATTTCTTACACTTTATCTAAATTGACGTACAGAAATATATAGAAATAAAAACTAATTCAAATTAATAATATAAAATAAGTTTGAGATATCATTATTTTGCATTTAATCCATACGCTTTTAGCCTCAAAAATTCTGCCCATTCCTTATAAGATTTTGATTTATCAAATGTTTTATAAGGAACTGGAGTGCCAAATTTTACTTTAATGGTTCGTCCTTTTTGTTTGTACATCTCATCCACAAGATATAACATCTCAATATTTGTTTTTATTCTAAAGAACTTTCGAATTTTTGCTAATCGATAAAAAAAGTTTGAGTTTCTACCTTCAATATACACCGGAACGATATCCCTTTTAGCTTCTATAGCTTTGCTCACAAATGTTTTTTGCCAAGGAGGATCAACAATTTCACCCTTAATTTTACGTGATACCAGACCTGCCGGAAAATATAAAACCTGTTTATCAGAAGCATAAGCGTCATTTATTTTTTTAACACTCTCTCTTGATTGAGTTCCTAATTTGTTTACTGGAACAAATAAATTACTCATAGGCTTTAATGCCATTAATAAATCATTAACAACAAAAACAATATCTTTAAACTTTTGTGAAACAATATGCATCAATACGAGACTCTCTAACCCACCTAATGGATGATTAGAAGCAAAAACATAGCACCCTTTTTCTTCGACATTCTCTAATCCCTCATAAACAATGGATAATTCCATAAACTTAATTGTCTCACGAACAAATTCCATATCCTTTTTATCAGGAACACTACGCAAATATTCATTAATAGTCTTCTGATGTATTATACGTTCTAAATATTTGATTACAAACCTAGGAATTCGCTTTAAAGTCTTTGGATTTTTAGAGCCAATAATACTTTTTACATCTATCTGTAATATTTCCTCTCCTTCCATTATTGTATTGTTAATTTCTTGCAAAAATACAACAAATTATTAATATACCCAAAGCGCTCTATTTCAACGTTTTACGAAACAAGCAAGTAAAAGTTATTAACAATGTGGAGAAATGTGGAGAAAAATGTTTTAATGTGGGAAAAATAATCTGTAGTTTTACAACAAATTATAAATAGCTATATATGTTTGTTGGTGAATACAGTGGTAAATTAGATTCAAAAGGAAGGATTATTTTTCCGGCTCCATTAAAACGTCAGATTCCAGAAGAAGAACAACAGCAAGCTCTGGTATTAAAGAAAGATATTTACGAAAATTGTCTAATTCTTTACACCATAAACGAGTGGCAATATCAAACCGGAATATTAAAAAAGAAACTAAACCCTTTTAACAAAAGACATGCTGAATTCCTTAGAGAATATTATAGAGGAACAGCAGAACTATATTTTGACACCAATAATCGCTTATTAATTCCAAGAATTTTATTAGAACACATAGATGCCAATAAAGAGCTCATTTTTGCCAGTCAAAAAGGCAAAGTAGAAATATGGGCAAAAGAAAAATATAACTCTAAACAAATTTCTCAAGAAGACTTTGCTGATTTAGCAAATGACATACTTGGAGGTGATTTTGGATTTTATAATGAAGAATAAATATGTATCACAAACCTGTTTTACTAAATGAAAGCATCGACGGACTCAACATTAAACCTGATGGAGTTTATTTTGATGTCACTTTTGGTGGAGGAGGTCATTCTTTAGAAATTTTAAAAAGATTATCAAAAAAAGGAAAATTATTTGCAATTGATCAAGACACTGATGCACATAACAACAATTTAATTGATGATAATCGATTTACACTAATATACGGTAATTTTAGATATATCAAAAATTACTTAGACTATTACAAATTAGAAAACATCGATGGAGTTTTAGCGGATTTTGGAGTATCTTCTCATCAATTTGATATTGACAAAAGAGGTTTTTCTTTTAGATTAGGAGGAACACTTGATATGAGAATGAATATTGAACAAGAACTCTCTGCTTCTGACATACTTAACTCATATGATGACACTCAGTTATATTCAATATTTAAGAATTACTGTGACGTTCATAACCCTGGGAAACTTGTTAAATTAATTATTGATTATCGTACAGAAAATAAATTTTCTGACATTCAATCTTTTATTGAAATCATCAAACCAATTACACCTAAAAACAAAGAGATAAAATATCTCGCCCAAATTTTTCAAGCCTTAAGAATCGAAGTAAATGATGAAATAAACTCCTTAACAGAGTTTTTAGAATCATGTCCAGAAATTCTTGTTTTAGGCGGAAGGCTATCAGCAATATCATACCATTCTTTAGAAGACCGTCCAGTAAAAAACCTTATAAAAAGTGGTAATATCCAAGGAATAATAGAAAAAGACATTTTCGGCAAAGTAGAATTGCCCTTAAAAGCAATTAATCGAAAAATTATTATTCCAAACGAAAATGAAATTAAAAATAATCCTAGAGCAAAGTCAGCAAAACTACGTATAGCAGAGAAAACATGAAAGGAACATCAAATATAACAAAACAGAATGTCAAGGCAACAATTCGTGGATTAGTAAATGGATCTATTGTTGCCAGTGACATCGTGAGAAAACAAATTCCTTTTATTATTGTCCTATTTATTCTTGGTCTAATTTACATTTCAAATAGATTTCATGCCGAAAAAGTCTTTAGAGAAACTGAAACAACTCAGAAACAAATTGAAGATTTACGAGCAGAGAAAATAGAAATTCAATCAAAATTAATGACAAGCAGTCGAAGAGGACAAGTGCTTAAAATTTTAAACGAAAAAGGCTCTACTTTAAAAGAAAACACCGTTCCTCCAAGAAAAATTTCGCACAACATTATTATTGAATGAGCGACAGAACTAACATATTAGCTAAACTAAATATACTATATATCTTAATACTGATATTTGGTGCTTTAATTATAGGCAAAATAGTTTATTACCAATTCTTTTATGACAAAGAAATCATAAATCAAGCAATAAAAACCACACGAATATATACTACAATTGAACCAATAAGAGGAGACATTTATTCTAGTGATGGCAAATTATTAGCGACATCTGTTGCTTATTTCGAAGCTGGGATTGATTTAAATTGTGATGCAATTACTCAACAAGTTTTTGACGATAGCATTCCGGCTTTAGCTATTTGTCTTGGAGAGCTTTTTGAATCTAAATCTGCAGCTCAATTTAAGCAAGAAATGATAAGTGCACGCGATGCAGGGTCAAGATATTACAGATTTAGTTATAATATAAGTTATTCTGATTTTAAAAAGCTATCAAAATTTCCACTACTTCGAAATGGAAGAATAAAAGGAGGATTCGTATATCAAAAGTCTTTTAAACGCGAAAAACCATTTGGAATTCTTGCACGCAGAACAATTGGCACAGTCGCATCTCCGGGAAGAATAGGAGTTGGACTCGAAGACTCTTTTGATAAAGATCTTCGCGGAATCGAAGGCTATACAGTAAAAGAAAGGATTCCTGGAAATATGTGGATGCCTGTAGAAGATGCGCAACATATCGAACCAAAAGATGGGCTAGACTTAATAAGCACAATTGATATTGGTATTCAAGATGTTGCTGAAACTGCTCTGGAAAGACAAATGATAAAGCATAATGCAGATTATGGAACGGTAGTTATAATGGAAGTTAAAACTGGTAAAATCATAGCTATTGCAAATCTAAAAAAACACCATGATGGATTTTATTATGAAGAAAGGAATTATGCAGTTGGTAACGCTACTGATCCCGGATCAACATTCAAACTTGCCTCGATTATTGTAGCCCTTGAAGATGGATATATTACATCTAATCAAATGGTTGAAACAGGAGATGGCACAATAAAATACTATAATAAAACTATGAAAGACTCTCATAAAGGAGGCTACGGGAAAATAAGTATAAAAAGAGCTTTTGAAGTTTCTTCCAATGTTGGCATATCTAAAATAATTAGAGACAATTACGCTGACAAACAATCTCAATTTGTTAATGGCTTAAAAAAATTAAATCTTGACCAACCTACAGGAATTGTAATCAAAGGTGAAGCGACTCCTGTTATACACGAACCAGGAGATAAAGAATGGTCAGGATTATCATTAACACAAATGTCTATTGGCTACGAGCTACAAATAACACCTTTACAAATTCTTACATTTTACAATGCAATAGCTAATAATGGAATAATGGTAAAGCCTATTCTTGCAAGTGCTCTATCATACAGAGGCGAAATTGTAAAAGAGTTTGAACCAGAAATAATGAATCCGCAAATCTGTTCACAAACTACTATTACCACAGTAAAACCAATGCTCGAAGGAGTTGTAGAAAATGGAACCGCAACCAATATTAAAAGCAACAATTTCAAAATTGCAGGAAAAACAGGTACTGCACAAATGAACTATGGACACGATAGCTTGCCAACAAGTTATCATTCTTCTTTTGTAGGTTACTTCCCTGCTGACAACCCAGAATATTCATGCATAGTTTCAATTTATAACCCTAGAAGAAAAGGATTTTACGGAAACATTGTTGCAGGACCAGTATTTAAAGATATAGCAGATAAAATATATGCAACAAATCCAAAATTTCATCGATTCACTTCGAACTTTACTGTCTCAGAATCAATACCATATGCAAAAAACGGAAATAAAACAGAAACAGAAAAAGTATACAACTGGCTTCAGATACCTACAAATTATAAAAACATAGGCCAAACCGAATGGGTAAAATCAGATATAAATCAACATAAAATTAATTATCGCCCAATTAACTACAGCGATAAAACTAAAATTCCAAATGTTATTGGAATGGGACTAAAAGATGCATTAGTTATTCTCGAAACTTATGGATTAAAAGTAAATGTTATTGGAAGAGGAAAAGTAAAAAAACAATCTCCTGCTCCCAATAGTTCATTTGTAAAAGGAGACAAAATTACTATTACTTTAAAATGATGAAACTTGATAAAATATTAGATTTAATTAAACCAAAGAAAACTTTAATAAATAACAATTTGGAGTTTTCAAAACCTGTATTTGATTCCCGCAAAGTTAAAGACAAGGATTTGTTTTGTGCTATTAATGGGACTATTGTAGATGGACATAAATTTATAGACAAAGCTATAAATCAAGGAGCAAATATTATTATTTGCGAAACTATTCCGGAAAAGACATATCCAAATGTAAGTTATATCGAAGTAAAATCTTCATCCAAAGCGCTAGGTGTAATATCTTCTGAGTATTATGACAACCCATCTGAAAAAATTAAACTTATTGGAATTACCGGCACAAATGGAAAAACAACCATAGCAACCAGTCTATATAATTTAACCAGAGCAATTGGATACAAGTCTGGACTAATATCCACAATAAACATTTTGATTCATAATAAGAATATTGCTTCAACACACACAACACCCGATCAAATAAGCATTAACAAATACTTAGACATGATGGTTAATGAAGGGTGTGAATACTGTTTTATAGAAGTCAGTTCTCATGCTATCGTTCAGAATCGGATTTATGGCTTAAATTTTTCAGGAGGCATATTTACAAATATAACTCATGATCATCTAGATTTTCATAAAACATTTAAAGAGTACATTAAAGCTAAACAAAGATTTTTTGACATTTTGCCAACTACAGCTTTTGCTCTAACAAACAGTGACGACAAAAACGGACAAATTGTATTACAAAACACTAAAGCAAATAAATATTCATATTCGTTAAATTCTATTTCTGACTTTAAAGCAAAAATTAGCGAATGTCATTTTGATTCAACTCTCCTACTAATAGACAATAATGAAATATGGACAAATTTTATAGGAAAATTTAATGCATATAATTTATTAGCTGTATACGCAGCTGCAAAATTAACAGGACTTAACTCTCGCGAAATCTTAACTGCAATAAGTCTGCTTAAACCAGTCGAAGGAAGATTCGAAACCATCACATCTTCAAATGGAATTAGTGCCATAGTAGATTATGCACACACACCAGATGCTGTTAAAAACGTATTGTCAACTATAAATGAAATACTTGAAGGTCATGGACAGCTAATAACAGTAATTGGTGCCGGAGGGGACAGAGACAAAACAAAACGTCCCGAGATGGCAAATATTGCAACAGAAATGAGTGATAAAGTCATTTTAACTTCAGACAATCCTCGTTCAGAAGATCCCGACCAAATAATTAATGATATGCAAAACGGATTAAACCCTGTACAGAAACGAAAAACACTAAAAATAACCAACAGAGCCGAAGCTATTAAAACAGCTTGTATGTTAGCAAGCCCTGGAGATATTATTTTAATTGCAGGAAAAGGCCATGAAAAATATCAAGAAATTAATGGAATAAGACATCATTTTGATGATAAAGAAATTATTGAACAAACTTTTAAAGAATTATAATAATGCTATACTACTTTTTTGATTACCTAAACTATTTAAATGTCCCCGGAGCCGGAGTAATTGAGTTTATTACATTTCGTGCTGCAATGGCAGTAATAACATCTCTAATCATTTCAATGATATTTGGCAAAAAAATTATCAGAAAATTACAAAAACTACAGATTGGCGAAGAAATAAGAGATTTGGGACTTGAAGGTCAGATGCAAAAAAAAGGCACACCAACTATGGGTGGAATTATTATACTATTGTCAATAATTATACCAGCATTGCTTTGGGCAAAACTTGATAATATATACATCATAATTATGCTAATAACAACTTTATGGCTTGGTAGTTTAGGCTTTATTGATGATTATATTAAGGTTTTTAAAAAAAACAAAAAAGGATTGTCTGGCAAATATAAAATTGCTGGTCAAATCATTCTTGGACTAATAGTAGGAATAACCCTTTATTACAGTAATGATGTTGTTATTCGCGTTAAATGTGATGAGCCTACCACTGCTGATCAACAAATAATTGGTGATGACATTAAATATAGCAGTTGTGAAGAAGGAGATGTTATGTATCATGACATTAAATCAACTAGAACAACAATTCCATTTGTCAAAGATAATGAATTTAACTATGTAGAATTCGTTGATTTTCTAAACGATAGTATCAAGTACAAATTTGCATGGATTATATTTGTTATTGCCACTGTATTAATAATAACGGCTGTATCCAATGGCGCTAATCTAACTGATGGGTTAGACGGACTTGCAGCTGGATCTTCAGCAATTATAGGAGTAACCTTAGGCATACTTGCATATGTCTCCGGTAACTTAATTGCAGCAGATTATTTAAACATAATGTACATCCCACATACTGGAGAACTTGTAGTATATATAGCAGCATTTATTGGAGCAATGATTGGGTTCTTATGGTATAATTCTTTCCCTGCACAAGTTTTTATGGGAGACACAGGAAGTCTTGCTATCGGAGGTATTGTTGCTGTCTTTGCAATTATAATAAAAAAAGAACTACTGCTGCCAATCCTTTGCGGAGTATTTTTTATGGAAAGTCTATCAGTAATTATGCAAGTAAGTTGGTTTAAATACACCAAAAGAAAACATGGAGAAGGACGAAGAATATTCCTTATGTCTCCTTTACATCATCACTTTCAGAAAAAAGGGTATCCAGAATCCAAAATCACAGCAAGGTTTTGGATAGTTGGAATGCTACTAGCAGTAATAACAATGGTAACACTTAAACTAAGATAATTGTGAAAAAAAGAATTGTAATATTAGGCTCAGGCGAAAGTGGTACAGGTGCTGCGGTGTTAGCTGCATTAAACAATTTTGAAGTTTTTGTTTCTGATAAAGGAATAATCGCTAATAATTATAAAAAAATATTAAAAGATTATAATGTTCTTTACGAAGAAAAAAAACATACAGAAGATCTCATTTTGAATGCTGATGAAGTTATTAAAAGTCCTGGAATACCAGACACAGTCCCGATAATTCAAAAACTTCAAGAAGCAAACATTCCAATAGTTTCTGAACTTGAATTCGCAGCACGATATACAGATGCAGTAAAAATCTGTATTACTGGTAGCAATGGGAAAACAACAACAACAATGCTCATATATCATATCTTACAAAAAGCAGGTCTTAATGTTGGATTAGCTGGTAATATTGGCAAAAGTTTTGCTTTTCAAGTTGCAACTGAGCAATTCGACTACTATGTTATTGAAATAAGCAGTTTTCAATTAGATAACATGTATGAGTTTAAAAGCGAATTATCTGTGCTCATGAATATTACTCCTGATCATCTTGACAGGTATGAATATAAATTTCAAAACTACGTTGACTCAAAATTCAGAATATTACAAAACACATCTGATAAGGACAGTTTTATTTATTGCTCTGATGATGAGACAATTATTCAAGAAATCTCTAAAAAAGAAATAAAACCCGAACAATTCGAATTTACTCAAAATAAAGAAAGCGTAGAAAATGGCGCATTTCTAAATAATAATACTAAGGAAATAAATTATATGTCTAACAATAAACAGCAAATGACCATGCAAACAGAAGATCTTGCAATTAAAGGAAAACACAATGTCTATAATTCTATGGCAGCAGGAATTGTTGCTCAAAGACTTAATATCAGAAAAGATATTATTAGAGACAGTCTAATGGACTTTAGAAATGTAGAACACAGATTAGAACCTGTAATTAGTGTCCATGGAATTAAATTTATTAATGATTCTAAAGCTACAAATGTAAACTCTGCATGGTATGCTTTGGAATCTGTTGATTCAAATATTATTTGGATTGCCGGCGGTATTGATAAAGGTAATGATTACAGCATCTTATCTGACTTAGTAAAATCAAAAGTAAAAGCCATTGTATGCTTAGGCAAAGATAATCATACAATAATAAATGCATTTAAAAACACATCAACACGTATAGTAGAAACATCTTCAATGATGGAGGCAGTAAAAACTGCATATTACCTTGGGGACAATGGCGATACTATATTACTTTCACCTGCATGCGCTAGTTTTGACTTATTCGAAAATTATGAAGATAGAGGCGCTCAATTTAAACTAGCTGTAAGATCATTATAATAATGAGAGATAAATTAAAAAAAATATTTAAAGGTGATAAAGGGATTTGGATAATTATTCTATTTCTATTTCTATATTCAGCATTATCTGTTTATAGCGCTTCGGCACAACTAGCATTTAGATCCTCTACAGGCAGCACTACTTTTTTCTTACTAAAACAGTTATTCTACTTAATTATCGCTGTTAGTTCTGTCATTATATTTCATCTAATACCTTATAGATATTATAGCAAAATGTCTGTTTACCTATGGTACTTTTCACTAATATTATTAGCTTTTACTCTAATTTGGGGAATGAATGTTAATGATGCTCGACGTTGGATTTTATTACCTGGTGGAATAACCTTTCAAACCTCAGATTTTGCAAAAGTTACTCTGATAATGTATTTATCAAGAATATTAGCTCTCAAAGAATCGAGCATAAATACCTTGGAAGGTTCTTTAAAACAAGTATTTTTCCCAATAGTTTTAACTTGTAGCCTTATCTTCCCCGAAGACTTATCTACAGCTGTACTCCTATTTGGAATATCAATGATTCTTGTTATATACAGCAGAATGAAATTCAAATATATTGCAATTATGGGAGCAATCACCATAGGTTTTGGATTAATCTTACTACTTTTAATAAAAACTAACCAAAATTTTGGCAGATTTCAAACATGGAATAATCGAATAGAGAATTTTACTAGCGCAAATGGTGAAGAAAACATACAAGAAAGACACTCAAAAATTGCTGTAGCAACAGGTGGATTATTTGGCAAAGGTCCAGGTAAATCAAGCCAAAGAAACATTTTACCACATCCATACTCCGATTATATTTTTGCTGTTATTGTAGAAGAGTTTGGATTATTATTTGGAGCATTACCTCTATTAGCATTATACCTATTTCTTTTTTTACGAGCTAAGTCTATTGTTAAAAAAGTCTCCCGTAAATTTGGAGCATATGCAACAGCAGGATTAGCTACACTAATAGTTTTACAAGCCTTATCAAACATGGCTGTTACAACTAACATTTTCCCTGTTACAGGGCAACCATTACCATTTGTAAGTTATGGAGGAACTTCTTTAGTGTTTACAGGAATGGCTTTCGGAATAATTCTAAGTGTTAGCCGCAGTGTTCAAGATCCGGAAAAAAATGAAAACGATCTATCAACAAAATCTATAAAAAAAACAGATAATGAATAAAGATTTTAAAGTTATAATAAGTGGTGGTGGTACAGGAGGACATATTTTCCCTGCTATTTCAATAGCAAATGCACTAAAAAATAAATTCCCAAATATTGATATATTATTTATTGGAGCAGAAGGAAGAATGGAAATGGAAAAAGTTCCTGCTTCAGGATACAGAATTATTGGTTTACCTGTTATTGGCATGCGCCGAAAAATATCTACTCAAAATATCACATTTATCTTCAAATTGTTAAAAAGTCTATCTAAAGCAAAAAAAATAATTAAAGAGTTTAATCCACTTGTTGTTGTTGGTGTAGGAGGTTATGCTAGCGGACCAGCATTAAGAATGGCTTCAAAAAAACACATCCCTTGTCTTATTCAAGAACAGAATTCATATCCAGGAATAACAAACAAACTATTAGCAAAAAAAGTCTCGAAAATATGTGTTGCTTACGATAATATGGAAAAATTCTTTCCTAAACAAAAAATCCTTAAAACAGGAAATCCCGTTCGACAAGATATTACTGATTTATCAAGCAAAAAAGAGGCAGCTTTTAATCATTTTGGATTAAACCCAAATAAGGCTACAATACTTGTTATAGGTGGAAGTCTTGGAGCAAGAACAATAAACAAAAGTATTGGGTCAGGTCTTTATGAATATTTAAAAAATGACATACAGATTATTTGGCAAACCGGAAAAACATATATTGAAACAGCAAAAAAACAAATTGAAGCAATTGATTCTAAAAACATATTTGTAAGTGATTTCATATATAAAATGGATTATGCCTATTCTGCTGCAGATATGATTATTTCAAGAGCTGGTGCTAGCACAATTTCAGAATTATGTATTGTCGGAAAACCTTCAATATTTATACCTTCTCCAAATGTTTCGGAAGATCATCAAACAAAAAATGCAATGGCATTATGTTCGAAAAATGCTGCTATAATGATAAAAGATATTGAAACTGAACAAAAACTAACAAACGCTGCAATAAACTTAATTAAAGATAAAAACAAAGTGGAAACTCTAAGCAAAAATATCAGTAAGATGGCACTATTAGACTCTGCTGATATAATTGCAAATGAAGTACACAAACTTGCTTATGGAGAATAACTTTTCACATATATATTTTTTGGGAATTGGTGGTATAGGAATGAGCGCCTTAGCTTACTATTATCATCACAATTCATATAAAGTTGCAGGATATGATAAGTTCCAAAGTAAAAACTGTATTCGTTTAGAGAATCAAGGAATAAATATTCATTACTCAGATGATATTAATAATATTCCTGTAGAATTTAAAAATCCGAATAAATGCCTGATTGTACTTACTCCTGCTATCCCAACAGATAGTAAAGAATTATCATATTTCAGAAATAATAAGTTTAAAATATTAAAACGATCCGAAATCCTTGGACTAATAAGTAAGGATAAAGAAACCATAGCAATTGCCGGCACACATGGTAAAACATCTGTTTCAACAATAAGTGCCTGGATAATGAGTAATGGTAAAGAATCTTGTAATGCATTTCTAGGAGGCATTTCCAAAAACTTTATGTCGAATGTACTTATAAATAGAAAAAGTAAATTTGCAGTTGTTGAAGCAGACGAATTTGACAAATCATTTTTAACATTAAAGCCTTCAACTGCATTAATTACAAGCATCGAAGCAGACCATCTAGACATCTACAAAAATTTAGAAACATTAAATAGTTCTTTTATTGAATTTACTCAAAATATAAAACAATACGGAACACTAATTTTACACAATAGCATTGATAAAAACGCATTTTATAACACAACTAAATCTATCAAAATTTTAAATTACGGGATAAATAAACCACAATGTGATTTTAACTTAACAAATATAAATTATAAGAACAACGCTTGTTATTTTGATATTATTTATCCAAAAGGGAAAATAAACAATATAAAATACGATATAGGTGGAAACCACAATTTAGAAAATGCTCTTGCTGCCACTGCAACCGCAGTATTAAATAACATTCCGGATAAGGTCATTGCAAAATCACTTGAATCCTTTAAAGGAGTAATACGACGTTTTGATATATGCGTAAAACGAGATGACTTTATTTACATTGATGATTATGCACATCACCCAAGTGAAATTAGAGCTTTTTTAAATGCTGTAAAAACACTTTACCCAAATCGTCGAATATCTGCCATTTTTCAACCACATTTATATTCACGGACAAAAGATTTTTATAAAGAATTTGGAAAAAGCCTTTCATTATGTGATGAATTAGTTCTTTTACCCATATATCCTGCTCGTGAAAAACCAATTGATGGCATAAATTCAGAACTAATTCTAAAACACACAGACACTGAGATAAAATCTATTTGCAAAAAAAATAACATTATTAATTATTTACGAAACCACAAACCCGAATTATTAGTAACAATGGGTGCAGGAGATATTGATCAATTTGTAGAACCAATAATAAAAGAATTTAAGATTTGAAAAAAGCAATATATAAAATATTGAGGTGGAGCTTGCTTTTTGCATATCTAATTATTGTATTAGGCTTTTCTGGTAAAAAATTTCAAAACACAATCTGCAAAAACAAAAATATCATAATTAACGAACCACATCATTTTGTCGACAGTACATCTGTTGAAAAGTTGTTAATTACAAATAGTATTAATTTAGATTCTTGTATTATTGATAAACTTAACTTTGACCTTATAGAAAATATTCTTGAAGATAATCCATTTATAAGCAATGCAGAAGTATATTGCTTATTTGACGGGACACTTAACATAAATATAACACAGAGAAATCCAATAATGCGAATAATTACTGAAAATAACGAAACCTACTATCTTGATGAATCTTGTAAACTTATGCCTATATCAGATGTATACACAGCAAATGTAATAGTTTTAAGTGGTAATATTTCAAGCACTTTTATCAGTACTGACATTACTAAAAGTAATTTCGAAACTATAGACAAATCATATTCATACACTCTTCATGGCATTTATAAACTTGTAGCATTTTTGAACAATCACGAACTTTGGAAATACCAAATTGAACAAATATATATAAACGACGACAAAGAAATTGAATTAATTCCACGTGTAGGAAATCACATAATTATTCTGGGAGATCTTAACAATTATGAATATAAAATGGGAAAACTAGAAGCCCTTTACAAAAAAGGATTTGCTTTAACAGACTGGAATATTTACTCGTCAATAAATTTAAAATACTCAAATCAGGTAATTTGTAAAAAACGATAGACAATGGAAAACAAATCGGAAATTATTGCAGCAATAGATATTGGAACTACAAAAATTGTAGCCTTAGCAGGTAAAATATCTAAAACAAACAAATTTGAAGTTATTGGTTTTGGAACAACATCTTCAAAAGGAATACGACGGGGAGTAGTCTTAAATATCGACGAAACTGTCAATTCCATTAGAATTGCATTAAATAAAGTTCTTAATGAATCTGGATTTAGATTAAATGAAGTATTTGTTGGCATTGCAGGACAACATGTTAAAACACAAAAAAACAGATGTAGTATAAAAATAAACACAGAAGACAAAATAATTTCCAAAAAGCATGTTGAAGAATTATTTGATTTAATGCAACAAACTGTTTCTGATCCTGGAGAAGAAGTTTTAGATATTTTGCCTCAATCTTATATTGTAGATAATGAAACCGGAATCGAAAACCCTATTGACATGACAGGATCAATACTACAAGGTAATTTCCATATAATCATGGGACAAATATCTATGGCTAACAATATAAAAAAGTGTGCTACAATTTCCGGATTAAAAGTTAAATCACTTATTCTAGAACCTTTAGCTTCTGCTGAAGCCGTATTAACATCCCATGAAAAAATTTCCGGTGTCGCAATGATAGATATTGGAGGTGGAACAACTGATTTAGCAATTTATAAAGACAATAAAATTATACATACTGCTGTAATTCCTATCGGAGGAAATTCTATCACAAATGATATCAAAAATCATCTTTCAATAATGGAAAAACAAGCTGAAGAATTAAAAATACAATACGGTTCAGCCATCGAAGAAAAAAGTCAAGAAGACACCATAATTGCTCTAGAAGGTTTAAAAGGACGCGAAGAGAAAGAGTTCTCTTTACGAGAATTAGTTAGTATAATACAAGCTCGTATGGAAGAAATACTCCATGCTGTAATGTTCCAAATCGAATCTGCTGGTATAAATGATAAACTTGCAGGAGGAATAATTATAACAGGAGGAGGATCTTTACTCAAGAATCTAAAACAACTAGCATCATATATAACAGGTAATGATATTAGAATAGCATATCCTAATGAATATATCGAAGGAAAATTTTCAAATATTATTAATAAACCTCAATACTCAACAGCCATAGGTTTAATAATGAAAGGATATGCATACAATACCTTTGAATTAGAAAACACAATGTATGATAAACTTAATCCTACTGTTGAAAAAGAAGAATCTGAAGAGCATAATGAACATATTAAACAAAAAGAAACTCAAAACAATACCAAACTTATAGAAAAGCTAAAAAATAAAATGGCTAAATTATTTGACGAAGAAGAAAACTAAAAACTAATAATATGACTGATCTTGAATTTTATATACCCAAAGAAGAATCCAAAATAATAAAAGTAATTGGTGTTGGTGGTGGTGGCAGCAATGCTGTTAATCAAATGATCAACATGGATGTAAAAGGTGTAGACTTTGTAGTTTGCAATACTGACGAACAAGCTCTACGAAACAGCCCTGCTCCTTTTAAAATTCAATTAGGGAAAAGCTTAACCGAAGGACGAGGGGCAGGCAACAATCCCGAAAAAGGACGTGAGGCTGCCATTGAAAACCTCGAAGATATAGAAAAAGTCCTTGACAATAACACCAAAATGGTTTTCATTACGGCTGGTATGGGCGGTGGAACCGGAACCGGTGCTGCTCCTGTAATTGCAAAAGCAGCAAAAGAAAGAGATATACTAACTATTGGCATTGTATCTATTCCTTTTAAAGTTGAAGGAGAACTTCGGATAAATCAAGCAATTGAAGGGATTTCAAAGATGAAAGAGTATGTAGATTCTCTACTGATAATCAATAATGAAAAACTTCAAAACATTTACACTGATTTAAAAATGTCAAATGCCTTTAGTAAAGCTGATGATGTACTAGCAATAGCAACTAAAGGAATTGCAGAAATAATCACTGTTCATGGATATATAAACGTTGACTTTGAAGATGTAAAAACAGTCATGAAAGATAGTGGAGTTGCACTTATGGGATCGGCAACTTCGGCTGGAGAAGAAAGAGACATTAACGCTATCAAAACAGCTCTCGAATCACCTTTACTCAAAGATAACGACATTAAAGGTTCTAAAAATATTCTTCTTAACATTATGAGTTCTCCAGATGAAAACGAACTAAGTATGAGTGAATTCGGAAGAATTACAAGTTACTTAAAAGACATTGTTGGAAAAGATGCAAATGTTATCTGGGGTACAGGACATGATGATAATCTAGGAGAAGATATTAGCGTAACAATTATTGCTACAGGATTTGAAAGTTATCCCGGCCTTTATGAAAAAGAAGAAAAAGAAAAAGAAGTTATACGTCTTAAATTCGGAGACACTCTAGAAAAAGTCGTTGACGAAGATACTTTTGAGGCTATTATTCAAAAAGAAAAAGAAAAAGCTGACGAAAATGATAACAATATTGATGATGAAGCTGCAATAGAATTAGAACTCGACTTTGACAAAAACTATCATAATAATGATAATGATGAAGAACAAGTAATCCTACCTGATGATAATCCTGAAAATTTTAAACACGTTAAAGATTTAAATAAACTTAATAACTCACTTTATCTTGACGATCTAGAAAATCAGCCTGCAATTCTAAGAAAAAATAATAATAAAGAAAATAAACAAAATTAATATTATGAAAATTTTTGACAAAATCAATGAAGACATTAAACAGGCAATGAAAGCCAAAGAAAAAGAAAAACTAGAAGCTCTACGCGCTGTAAAGTCTGCATTTCTACTTGCAAAAACAGAAACTGGTAACGACGAACTTACTGAAGAAAAAGAAATTCAGATTGTACAAAAACTTGTAAAACAACGCCGCGATTCTGCCGAAATTTACAAAGAGCAAAACAGAATGGATCTTTTTGAACCGGAAAACTTTCAAGCAGAAGTTATAGCAAAGTATTTACCTGAACAACTTTCAGAAGACGAACTTAAAGTTATTCTTGCCGAGATTGTAAAAGAACAAAATGCAAGCGGAATGAAAGATATGGGTAAAGTTATGGGCATTGCAAATGCTAAACTTGCCGGCAAAGCTGATGGCAAAACAATTTCTACTATTGTAAGAGGATTGTTGGTTTAAATCACAATATTTACTCATATTTTATCGGACATTAATAAAATAAATGTCAATATAAACTAATATGTTGGAGTTCATTGATTTCAATAATATGTAAAAGCTTAAGTTCAATTAGTAAATGCACTTTTTTCTCTCTTCCTGAAATGTAGCGTAG
>CAYUWD010000055.1:0-22668 GCA_964448235.1 uncultured Bacteroidales bacterium
GTTTTTAAAAGAGTTTGTTTAATACCTAACCTTCGGCAACACAAACCCCATAGCCTGATTCAGACACTCTTGTTCAGTATACTTATCTGTGTCAATAATTAAATCTGGGTTCTTTGGTTCTTCGAATGGGGAATCTATACCGGTAAAGTTCTTTATTTCACCAGCTCTGGCTTTTTTATAAAGACCTTTTATATCGCGTTGTTCGCAAACTTCCAGTGGAGCATAAACAAATATTTCGATAAAATCATCTTCTCCTATAATGTCTTTCGCAAGTTGTCTAATCTCATCTGTTGGGGAGATAAAACTATTAATTGTAATTACTCCTGAATGAACCAATAGCTTTGATACCTCAGCAATTCTACGGATATTTTCTTGCCTGTCCTCTTCTGTAAACTTCAGATTTCTGTTTATTCCAGCTCGTATATTATCACCATCTAAAACTTGTGCGAGATATCCTTCTTCATGTAATGCTCGTTCTATATGTTTTGCAACAGTTGTTTTTCCTGCACCGGATAAACCTGTACACCAAATAACTTTAGACCTTTGATTTAAGAGTTTCTCTTTATCTGTTCTCTTTAAAATTTGATCAAAAACCGGATATATGTGATTCTCTTCCTTTTTCATTATTGAATTTTTTTTTTGCAAAATAAACATTTTTAGCAAGAAAACTTTATTTTCTTATCATATTATATGACAAAGTATAATTAATTGAATTATG
Organism: uncultured Bacteroidales bacterium; assembly: GCA_964448235.1. GTDB lineage: Bacteria > Bacteroidota > Bacteroidia > Bacteroidales > ML635J-15 > Bact-19. Next base: position 719 of record CAYUWD010000055.1, read on the forward strand.
ATTTTTAGTTCATATCAGAATTTCTAGACAACCGATTTACAAATATTTCGTCCTTTTTTTGAAATAAAAAGGAGATTTCTGATCATCAACTGTTAATATTTACAAAACTTACAGCTTTTCATCTTTTAAAAACCGCTTATTTCAGACATATTTGTTAACTTTGTTTAAATTATGATTGTGCCTATAATGAAAAAAATACATTTATCAATTCTTCTAATCATTTTTTCGTTTAGTGGAATTTTAGCACAGAGCACTACAGGAACAGAGTTTTGGATATCATTTATGCAAAATTTCGATAGTCCTGAAAACACATTACTATATATTACATCTGATATCGGAGCTACAGGTACTGCAAGTATGCCCGGAACAGGATGGTCTGAGAATTTTACAATTCCTGCTAATGGTTCGGTACTTATTACTATACCTGAGGCACAAGGTGCAGCTATCGATGTGATTAACACAGCCCTTAATAAAGGTGTATATATAACTTCTGATAATGATATTGCTGTTTATTCAGCCAATCAGCGAACAGCCTCTTCGGATGCTACTTTGGTTATGTCGATAAATTGTCTTGGCGATTCTTATTATGTTAATGCATATTCTCCATTTAGTTCTAATCCGTCACAATTTGTTGTTGTTGGAATAGAAGATGGAACTTCGATTGAGATAGTACCAACAGCTGCTGTTGTTGGAGGTGTTGGTGCCGGAGTTCCGTTTAATATAACTCTCAATACTGGTCAAGTTTATATGGTTACAAGTAATGGCGATCTTACTGGTACATCTATTAAGGCTACAGATATTGGTAACTGTAATAATTTTGCGGTTTTTGCAGGGAACAAATGTGCAAATGTCCCATTATCATGTACGTATTGTGATCATTTATATGAGCAAATGATTCCTGTAAAAGCATGGGGAATGGAATATATTACTGTTCCATTAATGACTCGTGATGGAGATACATTTAGGATTTTGGCTAGTGAAGATGGAACAACAATAACAATTAACGGAGGAACAGGAATTAACTTAAATGAAGGAGAATTTTATGAGACAATGCTTAATCCGGCTTCATACATACAGGGAGATAAACCTATTTCTGTTGCACAGTATAGTGAAGGAACAAGTTGTGACGGAGTAACATCCGATCCTTTTATGATTATGTTGTCTCCTGTAGAACAAACATTAGATTATATTGTATTTCAGGCATTTAATACTGCTGCAATAAATCAGTTTTATACTAATATCGTTACAGAGACACCTAATACGGGATTAGTTGAACTTGATGGAGCTGCTGTAACAGGATGGGCAATGGTTCCTTCAAATGCTGCATACTCTTATGCCAGATTAAATATTACTCAAGGAACACATGTTTTGACATCCTCAGAAGGTATACTTGCTTCTGTTTATGGATTTGGAAACGTTGAGTCTTATGGATATTTGGCCGGAGCAAAAATAGTTCCTTTAAATGTTAGTTTTGAAATTGTTGTTGATGGAAATCCAACTGTCTTTGATGAATTTGTTGATACTTTGGGTTGTTCGCAAACAACAGTCGATTTTCAGGCAGACGAAACCAATATAACAGATATAAGTTGGGATTTTGGTGATGGCTCTCCAATATATGAAGGAAATCCTGTAATAGAACATACATTTCCAAATACCGGTGACTTTACAGTTACTATGTATTTTATGAGAGATGGTTCATGTGTTGAAGAATCAATAGAAATGACTGTGCACACTAACGGTTCTTTACCTCCATTAGCTGAACTTACAGATTCTTTAGTTTGTAATGGAGATCCATACCTTGTTGAGTTTAATATTCCTGATATTACATTTGAATGGCAGGATGGTTCAACAGATAATAGTTATTATTTTGATCAAACCGGCGATTATTCTCTTACTGTAACCGATTTAATCGGTTGCTCAGCAAGTTCAGATTGTCATGTTGATTTTGTTGAACTTTCTGTTAGCGCTACTCCTGTTGATATAAGTTGTTATGGAGTTGCAGATGGAAGTATAACTGCAAATCCAACAGGAGGAACAGAACCCTATGTATACGAATGGAATACTATACCAGTATTAAATACACAGACAATTGATAATCTAAATATGGGCTCTTACACAGTAACTGTAACAGAAGATCAAGGCTGTACAGTTGAAACAACAGCCGAGTTAATTGAACCACCATCACTAGACATTATAATTGATGAGCTTACAGATATTACCTGTTATGGGTTTGATAATGGGACAGCAACAATTATTGCAAATGGAGGGACAATACCATATACAATCGACTGGTCAGATTCTTCAATTAGTGGATTTGAACTTACAGGACTTGCTCCCGGAACGTATGATTTTACTGTAACTGATGATAATGGCTGTACAGGAGAGAATACTTTAACTATTGATGATGTTCCTGAGTTTTCAGTAACAGGTACTTTTGTTGATGTGGATTGTTATGGTCAGCAGACAGGTCAGGTTGATGTTACTGTGAATGGAGGAGTACCACCATATTATTATAATTGGTCTAACGGAAGTTTAACAGAAGACTTAATGTCAGTACCTGCCGGATCATATACAATAACTTTAACAGATTCTCATAATTGTACTGTTGCCAATACATTTTTAATCTCGCAACCGGATCAGCTGAATACTATAATATATGAACAAGACATTGCATGTTACGGAGATAATTCAGGACAAATAATACTTAATGTTTTAGGTGGCACTTATCCATATAATTACGAATGGAGCAATGAAACAAATACACAACATCAGATTGATATTTTTTCAGGAAATTATATCGTAACAGTAACTGATGCTAACGGATGTTCGACTTATAATTATGCACATATTACACAACCATCATTTCCTTTACACGGAGAGATTGAACCTACTCATGTAAGGTGTTTTGGTGAAGGTAACGGAATAGCCGATTTAACAGTTACAGGAGGGACAATGCCATATTATTATGAGTGGAATAATTCTGAAATAAGTCAGGATATTTACGATTTGGGTCCTGGTTTTTATATGGTTACTATTACTGACGATCATGGATGCGAAACTGCTGATACAATTCAAATTCTACAGGCAGATGCCCCACTTGATGGTACAATATGGGGAAATAGTGTGTCATGTAATGGTGGTTCAGATGGGAATGTATATATAAATGTTAGTGGAGGACGTGAGCCATATCATTACGAATGGAATACTGGTAGCTGGTTGCAAAATCAGGTCAGTGTCGAAGCCGGACATTATTATATTACAGTAACAGATGATAGTAATTGTCATTTTGTAATGGACTATGAAATTACCGAACCAGAAGAATTTTATATTCAGACTATGGATAACCCAACAATTTGTTATGGTCAGACTGCTGAAATTGGTATTGGAATTATTACAGGAAGTGTTCCTCCATATAATATTATTTGGAGTAATGATGATAGCGGAATGACAACTCTGGTTAATCCTTTGGAAACAACTACATATTCGGCTCAGGTTATAGATGCAGGGAATTGTGTTAGTGAAGATGTTGAAATTACTGTTAATGTTCTTGATTCCTTAAGAATGAATGTTATACCGGAAACAGATACTGTTTGTCCGGGAACCCCTGTTAGCTTTAATATTGATATTCAAGGCGGTGGAATTCCTGCTGATTCAATTTATGTTAATGATACCATCTTAGCAATTCCTGTGATACTTGAAGTTATGTCGGATACTGTATTTAATTTCTTGGTTTATGATGCTTGTCATTTTGATAGTGCTTATGTGACAATACCAATAGCAGTCTATCCTTTACCTCCTGTTGATATTACAGCAGATAAATACAATGGTTGTGCACCTTTAACTGTTCAGTTTACTGAAAATAGCGATCATGTAGGTCAAACATATATCTGGGATTTTGATGATGGTGATTTTGAAAATCTTTCGTTTGATAAATATCCTGAACATACCTTCTATAATGCACGTACATATCATGTATCTCTGCAAGTAAAATCTCCTGAGGAATGTCTGAATGATTCAACTGTTGCAATAACAGTGTTTCCTGTTCCTGATGCTGATTTTCGGGCTAACAGAGAAAGCGTTAGTTTATCATATCCTATGATATATTTTACCAATTACTCTGATGGCGGATTCTGGTATAATTGGAATTTTGGTGATGGTGGAAACAGCACAGCAGAAAATCCTAGTCATTCATTTACCGATGTCGGTGTATTTGATGTAGTTCTAAGTACAGTATCACTATTTGGCTGTGTTGATACTGCCATGGTACAGATAGAAGTCAATAATGAACTTTCGGTATATGCTCCAACAGCATTTACTCCTAACCATGATGAACTAAATGAAGAATTTAAAGTCATTCTTGCTAATGTAGATCTTGATAAATATAAATTGACAGTATTTAGCAGATGGGGTGAAACTGTTTTTGAAAGTGAAGATTATGAAGAAGCCTGGAATGGCCGTTATAATGATATGATGTGTAATCCCGGAATTTATTCCTGGATAGTCGTTTTTACCGATCTTTATGGAAATGAATATACAGAAGCCGGATATTTTACTTTGATTAGATAATCAGTGACAGATGGCTAGTATTTCTCTACTTGGTCTTTATGATTCGACAAACTTACCATCCATTCGCCTCAACGAATTGGATTTTGAGTTTTGAATTTATTATTTATTTCCATATTTATCCATTTTGCATCCACATTTCTTACAGATGTTGCCGCCCCGCATTATTTCATAAAACCCTTTTCCTGTTTTGTGCGAAAGACACCCATTTTAGAAATTAATATTAACAACTTCACATATTTCTTGTTGGATAGTGTTGTTCTTGAGCTTTACTATTTGAACTTAGTCTCATATAGTATTAAAACCAATTATAATGTGCTGAGGAACCGAAGTAGACTTCCTTTAGACTAAAGGAAGTCACGACCCACTATTGCATTTTAAAAAAACTTTCTGTAAGTTTGTTAACAAAACTTATAGACTATGAGCGACGATTCAAAAATTATCTTTTCAATTAATATTGCAGAATTCTCAACCCATTCAAATCCTGTTTTTTACCATTAAAAACATTGATATCGACATTGCCTTCAATTCCCTCTAACAATCCTTTGTCAGTAAATTGCCAAAAAACCCAGTCGTTTAAAACTGTGTTTGGATCTTCGTTTACGTTATACCAGGCAATCCATACAGGGTATCTGTCGAAGCGATGGTCGTTTTTTATTGTTGTCACATAGAAGTTGTTGTATGTGTATAGTATTGGGGTGACGCCATAGTGTTTTTCAACTATCTTTAGCCAGTTTAGCAGACCGGATTTTAAGCTGTTAATGCTTTGAACTTTGCTGTATTTTTCAATATCGAGAATAGGAGGTAGGTCACCATTTGAGAGATTTACATGTTTAATAAAGAATTTTGCCTGTACCTCACTGTTTTCGTTTGGGCGGTAATAGTGATATGCTCCACGTATAACATCCGTATTTTCCAGAGCCTTCCAGTTTGTATTAAACTGATTGTCTTTATTGTTTTTGCCGGCAGTGGCTCTCATTATTACAAAATCTATTTCCTGTTTTTTTAGAACGGTTTTCCAGTCAACTTCTTTTTGATATTCAGAAACATCAATACCAAAAACGGAGTATTTACCTAGTTGATTTTTAAAGTTCTTATATGTCTGAGGTTTTTGTCGGTGTTTTTCAAAAAATGAAATTATATCGTGACGAAAATAATATCCTGCAGCGACTGACAGCAAAGTCAGAAAGAAAATTGCTAGTCTTTTATTGCGTGTGTTTTTTCGTCTTCGTCTGCTCATGAACTAAGAAAATTATCTTCGATATATTCTGCTATTTGTACAGCATTTGTAGCAGCACCTTTACGAAGGTTGTCTGCAACAATCCAAAGGTTTATTGCATTTTTATTTGAATTATCCAATCTGATTCGTCCGACATAAGTCTCGTTTCTGTCGTGAGAACTTATAGGCATTGGGTAAATATTTTCAGATGGATTATCTTCAATAATTACACTGGGAGCATTTTTTAAAGCATCAACGACAACCTGTAATTCAGGTTTATTTTTGAATTCAATATTTACACTTTCGCTATGTCCGCCTAATACCGGTACTCTGACAACAGTTGAAGTAATTTTAAGGTCGGGTAGTCCAAGTATTTTTTGTGATTCTTTTATTAATTTTTCTTCTTCCTCTGTATACAAATTTTCAAGAAAAGCACCCCCGTGAGGTATACAGTTATGATGAATTTGGTGTGGATATGCAGGGTTTTCAGACTTTTCACCACTTTCTTCACTTTTCAGTTGGTTCATCCCTTTGTATCCCGAGCCTGTAACAGACTGATATGTTGAAACAATAACTCTTTCCAGACCGAATAATTTATGCAATGGCCATAAAACTACCATCAGCTGTATAGTGCTACAGTTTGGGTTAGCTATAATTTTATCTTCAGGGTTTAAAAGCGCAATATTTACTTCAGGAACAATAAGTTTTTTATCATCATGCATTCTCCAGGCCGAAGAATTATCAACCACGAATATTCCTTTTTCAGTAAATTTTGGTGCCCATTCCAAGGAAACTGTTTTACCGGCAGAGAAAATTGCAATTTCAATATCTTCACTTAAAGCTTTTTCAAGAGTAATAACAGAATGTTTTTTGTTTCTGAAATTAATTTCCTTTCCGGCAGAAGACTCCGAAGCAACAAGAACAAGGTTTTCAAGCTCTATTTTATATTCATCAAGTACCTTTAGTATTGTAGATCCAACCATTCCGGTTGCTCCAACTATTGCAAGTTTCATAATTTGTTATTTTTTGTAAAAATACATAATTATTGAGATTATTTGATGGATATTTAATGCAAATGTGTTTTGTAGGTTAGATTCATGAATCAAACATACAATAAACACATAACGGAATTTCTGAAATTAAAAATGCAACAAATCCAGTTTAAAATGCCCAAATTGTAGGGGCAATTCATGAATTGCCCCTACAATTGCAACACGCCAAAACGTATCAATAGTTATTAATTCACAACAAATCCAGATTAATAATTCATTTTCTGAAAATTTTAATAATTTTGTTAGTAGTAAATTAAGGTAAATCTTATCGTTTATATATGAGACAGGTTAAAATATTGATAGCGTCATTTTTATTAATTCCATTTATTGGTTTGGCGCAGTTTAGTGATGATTTTACAGACGGAGATTTTACATCAAATCCAACTTGGGATGGTAATACCTCGGATTTTATTGTTAATGGATCAAATCAAATGCAGTTAAACGGAAATTCTGTTGATGGAGGGATTTCATATATCTCAACATCTTCGGAGGCCATGTATACTGCTAGTTGGGAGTTTTACGTAAAAATGGAGTTTAACCCATCGTCTACAAACTTTTGTTCTGTATATCTTACCTCAAACAATTCTGATTTAACTGCAGCGACACAAGGTTATTTTGTAAAAATCGGGAATACTGCAGACGAAATTAGCTTGTATCGTCAGGATGATGGTAGTGCAAGTGTGATTATTGATGGAGTTGATGACAGAATAGATATGGATCCTGTTGATTTACGCGTAAAAGTTACTCGCGATTTTGACGGAAACTGGACTTTAATGACAGACACTTTGGGAGGAACAGATTACTTTACCGAAGGAACAGTATTTGACGACACATATTCTTCATCAGATTATTTTGGAGTTTATTGTAAATATACATCAACAAGATGGAACCTTTTTTACTTTGACGATTTTGTTGTAACCGGTGATCCTTACACAGACATTGATGCTCCAGAGTATCAGTCATATCAGATATTGGATGATCAGAACATTGTTTTGTTTTTTAATGAAGATCTTGATGCTACAACAGCATTGGATGCAAGTAATTATTTAATAAATAATTCAATTGGAAATCCACAAACTGTGACATTTTATGAGTCAAATAATTCTCAGGTTTTACTTGAACTGGCTACAGCATTGAGTTCTCCGGCGGAATATACTTTACAGTATGAAAACATTGAAGACTTAAATAGTAATGTAATTACTGCAGATAGTTTTGATTTTTCTTATATGGCAATTGAAGCAGGCATGATTGTAATAAATGAGATTATGGCCGATCCAACACCTGCTGTTTTATTACCTGAAGTTGAGTTTGTAGAGATTTATAATACCACAGAATATACAATCAATCTTGAAGACTGGACTTATCAGATTGGTAGTACAGAAAAAACAATTCCTTCATATAGTTTAGGTGGTGGAGAATATTTGATTCTTTGTGATGAGGACGATATTGCTCTTTTTGAATCTTATGGTAATACTTTAGGAATAGCATCATTCCCACTAATAACAAACGGCGGGCAGACAATTATTATTTATGATACAACCATGAATGTAATTGATGAGGTAACATATTCAGATGCCTGGTATCAGGATTCAAATAAAGAAGAGGGAGGATGGACACTTGAAAAAATTGACCCTACAAATACATGTTCACCACAAACAAACTGGATAGCATCAAATAATTATAATGGAGGAACTCCGGGTGAAATAAATTCTGTTTATGCTATAAATAACGATACGGTTGCACCGGAAATTCTTAGTGTTTCGGTAAGTGCTTCGAATGAGCTTACTGTTATTTTTTCTGAACCAACAGACACTACAGAATCTTTAACATTAAGCAAATATGATATTACACCGGATTTTGGAACGCCGATATTTGCAATGGTAAACCCTGAGAATTCTAATGAAATACTTATTCAATATGCGGTATCATTTGCAGAGAATGTAAATTACGAACTAACTGTTGAGTCTATTCCTGATTTTTGTGGAAATATAATGATTAGGCAGACAGTTCCATTCATTATTTATACAGCTAGTCCATACGATTTATTAATCACTGAGATTATGGCTGATCCGGATCCGGTAGTTTTATTACCTGAAGCGGAGTATATTGAAATTTACAATAGTACAGAGTATGATCTTGACTTATCTGATTGGACAATTTCTGCAGGAAGTACAGAAAGAACTATTGATTTCGGTTTAATAGAATCAGAAGGATATATGGTTCTTTGTGATGATGGTGATGTTTACTTATTTGAAGATGAGTTAAATGTTGTGGCTGTTGATGGCTTCCCTTCACTTACAAATGGTGGAGCAACACTTACGCTAAGAGACGATGAAGGAAGAGTTATTCATACAATTACATACAGTGACACTTGGTATAATGATAACTTTAAAGCAGAAGGAGGATATTCTCTTGAAATGATAGATTTAAACAATCCTTGTGAGGGTGCTTTAAACTGGACGGCTAGTGAAGATATTAGCGGAGGTACGCCAAGTGCTGAGAATTCTGTTATTGGTGATAATCCAGATATTATAAGTCCATATCCTGTAGCCGCAGAAGTTATTGCACCTGATACTGTTGTTGTTTATTTTAGTGAAACACTGCAAGAAAGCTTTGCAAATAATACTGATAATTTTGAAGTCTCACAATTTGGTAATCCAAGTTGGATTTCTGCTGCTGAACCTGATTTTGCTACTATAAAAATGAAATTTGATGGTGAATTTGAGACAGGAACAGTTTATTATCTTAATATTACCGATAGTGTACGTGATTGTATTGGCAATTTGGTTGTTGAAAATACTTCTATACGCTTTGGAATTGCAGATTCTGTTCAAACAGGAGACTTGGTAATTAATGAGATTTTGTTTAACCCTTTTTCTGGTGGTAGTGACTTTGTTGAGATTTACAACAATTCGGATAGATTGGTTGATTTAAAGAAACTTTGGTTGGTTAGCCTTGACGAACTTGGAGAGGTTAAATATTCGTATCAAATGACTGAGATAAGTCGTCTTTTACTTCCCGGAGAATTTTGTGCTGTTAGCGAGGATATTCAGTTCCTAACAGATAATTACTACATTATATATCCTGAAAATCTATATGAGATTGACGATGTCCCTTCAATGCCTGATGATGAGGGAACAATAATTGTTTCAGATAGATATCAAAACTATATTGATGAGGTTTATTATACAGACGACCAACACTATAAATTATTAGCTTCTGATGATGGCGTTTCACTTGAGAGAATAAACTATGATACTCCTTCAGATGAAGAATCTAACTGGCATTCTGCTGCACAGGATGCAGGTTTTGCAACTCCGGGATATGTAAATTCACAGTATTCATCAGAAATAGTAAGTGAATCAACAATTAGTGTTACACCTGAAGCATTCTCACCTGACAATGACGGTGTTGATGACAGACTAACAATTTCTTATAATCTTGACGAGCCTGGTTATACTGCAACAATGGCAATTTATGGTTCAGGAGGAAATTTCATTACATATATTAAGAATAATGAAATGTTAGGTGTTGAAGGAACATTGTTCTGGGATGGTTTTGATAATGGAAACAATATCTGTCAACCCGGAATTTATATTCTGTATGTAGAAATGTTTAATCTGACAGGAAATAAAATTGTAAAAAAGATACCTTTTGTATTGAGTGTTAAGGTGAATTAGACACTTATACTCCAAAAAATAGAGCAATCGTTTCCAAAAAAGTTTTCTTATCAACAGGCTTTGTAATATGCTGATTAAAATACGATTCTTGTTCTTCTTTGTTCGGATCAAATGCAAAAGCAGATTGAGCGATAATTATTATTTCAGGCATAAACTCTCTAATTCTTTTTGCAGCAGTATATCCATCCATAAGTGGCATTTTTATATCCATTAAAATCAAATCTAAATCAGGATTCTTTTGTGCTGTCTCTACAGCCTCTACACCTGTATTAACATGGATTATCTCCCATTCTGTATCTTTTAAATATGATGAATAAACCAGGAAAGAATTAAGATCATCCTCTGCAATTAGTACTTTGACACCAGGTTTTACCGTTTTATTATTTGTTTTTGATTTTTCTTCGGGTTTGGTAGCATTTTCATTACAAGGGATGGTAAAAATAAACTCGGAACCTTTTCCATCTTCACTTTTCAGATAGATTTTACCATTCATCATTTCGACATAAGCTTTTGCAATAGATAAACCCAAACCAGCACCCTGGCGAGCGAACCGGTCAGTTATATCAGCTTGTATAAAACGTTGAAATATTGCTTCGTGTCTATGTTCAGGAATACCAATTCCTGTATCTTTAACATAAAATTTAAACAACTTTTGATTATTTTCTGAAATAACACTATAACCGAATTCAACTTCTCCTTGATCTGTGTATTTTATTGCGTTTTTGATGAGGTTTGTTAGTACACTAAGAGTTTTATTTCTGTCAATGAGATATAAATTGTTTTTAAATTCTTCTGAATTGTTTTTTTTCAATAACAAGCCTTTTTCTTTTGCTTCGGTCTCAAAGAAGTTGTAAACATCATTACACATTGTATAGATGTTTGTTTGCTCAGCAGTAAGCTCAGTTAGTCCAGACTCAATCTTAGAAATGTCAACAATATTATTGATGATTTCCATCATTCGGAATCCACTTATCTCTATAAGCTCCAAATACTCATTCTTTTCTTCTTCTGAAATATCCGGATCTTTCAATAATTCGGTAAAACCAAGAATTCCATTCATTGGAGTACGAATTTCATGACTCATATTTGCCAGGAAGGCAGATTTTAACATGTCGCTTTGTTCGGCTTTTTCTTTTAGTATTTTAAGGTCTTTTTCGTAGAGTTTTAAATCCGTGATGTCTGTAATTGTCCCAACATAACCAATAATATTTCCCTCATGATCATGATCAGGAACAGCTTGACCTAGTACCCATTTTTCGCTACCGTCCGGGTGTATAAAACGGTATTCTTCATAATTAGCTTTTTTTATTGATGAGGCCTCAGCCCAGTTTTTAATTAAAGAGTCTTTTTCTTCTGGGTGGAGTGCATTGTGCCAACCATACCCCATGGCCTCATCACAGCTTAAACCTGCAATCTCGCACCATTTTGGATTAACAAAAATTGTTTTTCCATCATTATCCGTCATAAAAATGCCGACAGGTGAAATTTTTGTTAGAGTTTTATACTTTGATTCAGTAAGAAGAATTGCGTTTTCTACTTCTTTTTCGACCGCTTCCTTTTCTTTGGATATAACTTCAAATTTTTGCCTATATGACAAAGTGTAAAAAATGTCTTTTAATGTTCCGGTACTAGCTGATGGCTCAAATCTCTCAAAATATTTAAGATAAATAGTAAAGAATATGCTGAATATGAAAGAAGATATTCCTTTTGATACCAGAGCAGAAACAAAAATTTCTTTTAAATATGTGTAATTTCCAAATGCTAAAACAGTAAATGTTGCACTGTCAAAAGAAGTTATTAGCAGCATTGTTATGAAAATTCGAATAAACAATGGCTTAATAAATCGTGAAATAAATTCAAAAAAAACAATAATTAATAAGGAATCAATAGCCATTACTAAAGTCCCTACTAATAGTATAAGAGCATTGGTTTCAAAAAAATCAGGTGAAATATTAAGAGGGTTATAAAACGGCGAGATTGTTACATTTAGTTTAAAGCTTAGCAATAGCATTGTAATTACAATATTTGTAATTAGTAAAGCATAGATGATTCTTCTAGTTTCTAAAGCATCATCTTTTATATAAATTATCAAAACAGTAAAAAGGCTGACTGTGAAGAAAATAGCAGAACCGGGACTAATAAAAAAAGTGTCTGTAACATTCAAATAAACGGAACTAGACAGAAATACCTGTAAAAATTGAAATAAGCCTATTGCGGCAAATAATAAACCTTTACCCCATTTTTTCCTTAAATAGAAAAGATATAATATCAATATGGCTACAACTGTAGTTTGTCCCAGTAGAAGGAATATTTGTCCGTAGTATATTTCCATTTAAATAATTAAATTTTGCAAGGCATAGGTTAGTTGTCTATGTAACAAAGATATACGTAAAGATAAGCAAAAATGTTATTTGTTGATTTTTATCTTTTGAACAAATATAAAAGAAGCTACCGCAAGAACAGAACCTGCAATAAATGGAATACGCCAATTTAGTAGCCATAATCCTCCACCAAGAACAGGAATGATGACCGCAGAAATATGATTTATTGCATAAGCTGTAGAAATAGAAGGAGCGATATCTTCCGGTTCAGCTATTTTTTGAAAATATGTGTTGATTCCCATTGCACAACCAAAGAACACATGGTCTAAAACATATAAAACAGATGCAATTACAGGACTTTCAAAGAATGCATAACCGAGAAAAATAAATAATAAACTGCCATATTCAACACTTAACATTGTTCTTTCTCCAAAACGTCTTATTCCTCTAGCGATATAAGGGTAAATAAAGAAGGTAAGGAGATTATTTACTATGAATAATATTGTGACTTGCTGAACAGAAAAATCATATTTTTTAACTAACATGAAAACAGCAAAAACAATAAAAATTTGTCTTCTGGCACCACTTAAAAAGCTAAGAACATAATAGAGCCAGTATTTTTTCTTTAGTAAAATCTTTTTTGTTTGGACGACTTTATTCGGAAGATCTTTTTTCATGAAAAGAGCATAAAAAGCCAAAACAAAGATTACAATACCAAACGTAAGATACATTGACTTAAGGCTAAAATATGTTGCCAGAAAGAAAATCAAAACCCCAACAATAATATTTACAATTCCTGAATATGACTTAACTCTAGCAAGCATAAACGGAGATTCATCGGTTGAAAAATGCTGAAGGGTTAGTGATTGATTTACAGTTTCAAAATAATGAAAACCGGTTGAAAAAATAAATGTGGTAATAAGCAAGCCACTTAATGTTGGAAAAAACCCTGTTAGTGCCATACCTGCCCCCATAAGCATTACCGAAAATGCAGCAAATCGATGTTCTTTAAACCAAAGAAGTAGATATACAACTAAAAAAGTCAAAAATCCCGGAAGTTCTCTTATCGATTGTGTTAGACCAACACCAAGTCCATTGGTTAAAACTTCGTCAACCGCAAAATTATTAAACATGGTTCTCCATGCTTGCAGACCAGCTACAGAAACTAATGCAAGTAAAATCAGGAATGGGTATGCCTGATTCTTCTGCATGTTCTTAAGTAGTTCTTTGCGTTTTTGCTTTTCGGTCATGCTGCAAAGTTCAGATAAAATTGTAAGAATGCAAGTTTTTAAGAGTTATATTTATCAACTGATTTACTATGTTTTTGTCATGATTTTTGTCAATTTCGCTTTGCTCAATAAACAAAAATACGCGCCAAAAACAACACATTTACATTTTATAAACCCCAGACAAGATTTATCGTAGTCTGGGGTTAAAAATATTAAACCTCTACGAGGTTTTATCTAAAAAGTATTTAGAATTATTCTAACCCTTCAAAATTAAATGGGTTTTCACTTTCTTTTTTCTTGCTAAGACCAAATTTATATCTGACTTTTATTCCCCAGCGTTGGTTATCTGTATATCTGTTTCCATAAGTATAAACCCCTGCCTGATCGATACTAAAATGTACATCCATAGTTCTCAAAATATCTCTGGCATTGATAGAAACGTTTAGTTTATCATTAAGGAAAGATTGTCTTATTCCGAAGTTTAGTGCACCAAAATTTTCAAGTTCAAGAAAACCCAATTGTCCGTTCACCATATAAAAGCCACTCATTGTGAGTTTTGTATTCCCAAAGAGTCTCAATACATGAAAGGTGAAGAAACGCCAGCTTCCTTTAGTGTATTGTAAAGGTTCGCCCTGATAAAATCCGTCGTACTCGTTCAGATTATATTGTGCTCCCAAAGCAAAGAAATATGTCCCTCCCGGAGGAATGCCAATAAGGCCTCTGAAATATGTCTCTTTGCTGCTTCCTATATTGTCATATGTGCGAACAATTATGCTTTCATTATCTGTGTTTTCATAAATTACTTCTGAAAAAATGTCTGTAGTATAATTTTGTCCTATTGCAATAATCGGGAAATCATTAAAACTAATATTGAATTCTGCATTATTAGTGAATTGAGGAGTCAATGCCGGATTTCCTGCCTCATACATATATTGGTCAACAAAATTTATACTCGGATTTAACATTGAATATCCGGGACGGTTAATTGTTCTTCTGAAAATTAAATAAGCCCTCAAATCTATACCCATTATATGAACAATATTCCTGCTTAAGTAGATGTATGGAAAAAAGTCTATCCTGTTAATCAGAAAACTTGTGTCATTTGGAATACTCTGTTTTCCGTCCATATATGTATGTTCGGTTCGGAAACCACCCATTACTACAAAATCTTTCCCAAATGTTTTGGATGTCTGTATATACGCTGCACTAATATTTTCGGAATAGTTGAATTTGTTTGTTCTTAAACTGTCGTTTACTGTCAGGTCGTCGTAAGTGAAATCAAATTCAGATTCGCTGGAATATTTTTGAAAAGATGACTTCAATCCTGATTCTAAAACTATTTTGTGTTTAAATTGCTTTGTTAAATCAAATTGTATTACAGCAAAATGTCTGTTCTGAAGATTATTACCACCTCCGGTTATTAGATAAGAGTCCGGATAAAGGAAATTGTATGAATATAATTGATCTTGATTGTTGTTATAATAGTTATATGCTGTTTTTATGTCCAGGTTGGAGCCAATAGTATCTAAGTTTATTTTTAGTCCAAAATCTTGTTGGATATTTATTGAATTTGATGATTTTTCCAAAGTGTTTTCATTCTCTGACAAGTTTGATAAATCAGGAAGTAGTGTGTTGTTTGAATTATTTGTAAAAGCATTAGGAATGCTGTAATTTATTCTTCCATCATAACTGAAGTTAACATTGTCTTTCGGGTCGTAACTAATTCCATAACCGGCATACATTTGATGACTTTTTTGACGTGAAACTGAAGATTGCGCAAGCAAAGTGTCTATTCCAACATATCTGTTGGTATTTAAGTCTTCCTGTCTGTCATTATAGTTGTAATTCGCATTAAGATATGTTGTAAATTTATCTCCACTATCATTTATTGAAAAACCGGCAAAACGATTTCCGTAGACACCTTGATTCATTCCGGCTCTAATTGAGCCAAATCTGCCTATTTTAACCCCCTTTTTCAGAACAATATTGATAATTCCACCCGAACTGGAAGCATCGTATTTTGTTGAAGGAGTTCTCATGATTTCAATTTTCTCTACGCTTCCAGGGGGTAAACTTTGTAGTATAATAGAAATATCCTGATTACTCATTTTTTGTTCTCTTCCATTAATGTAGATTTTTGCAGGAGTTGCCGAATTAAGATATATTCCGTTATCCTGATCTACAAATAAACCGGGAGTGCTTTCAAGAACCTCTAAGGTGTTAGAGCTAATATTTGCTAAGTTTTCAGGATCAACAATCATCTTGTCTCCTTCCTGACGAATAATCGGTTTTTGGGCTTCTATTGTGACTTCATCGAGAGCATAAGCGCTTTCTTTTAGTTTATATGTGTATTCAGATGTCCCTTCTTTAATATTGAGAGCTTTTTCAAGAGTTTCGTAACCGATAAAACTGATTTTGATAGTATATACTGTTTGTTCAATATTTTTAAAAACAGCAATTCCGTTTAAATCTGTTGTTGCAAAAACTTGGGTTGAATCATTTATTTTTGTTAAACTCACAGTAGCTCCAATGAGAGGATCTTTGCTGTAATCATAAACCTTTATCTTAACTTGCTGAGAAAAACTATTGTTACAAACTAATGTTGCCAGAAATGCAAAAATCAATATTAGAGTTTTAAACCTCATTATTTATAATAATTAAGTAGATTTTCCAATTTTCCGGCAGAATCTTCAAGGCCGCCAATACGATTTCTAATAATCCAAAGTTCTCGATGATTATCAATTAATGGTTCTAATTCCTGAAGTAATTCTGTTTTTATCTCATTTGGAATGTTTTCTGTAGATTTTCCTTCAGCCATAAGTCTTGCATTTCCAAGGTTTATTGAGTGTATAGCCAGATTTGCAGCCTGCTTTACTTCTTTCAATACAATATCGGAGTCCTCACATTGCGGATTAGCTTTTTCTAATAATTGTAAGGCATCGCTTATCTCTTCTTTTGCAGAATTTAATCCTTCAGTATTGAGTTCTTTAGTTTGGTAGAAACCATCAATTGTCCACTTATATCTGAATAACATCAGGTGGAAAGCATTTGCATTTCCATTCGGGATATTTGTTTTTAAATATGCATTACCTAATTTTAAGATTGCTTTTGCAGTATATCCAGACGTATCTTTAAAAACATAATGGTTTAAATGAAATTCAAGATTTCTTAGAGACTTATCGCTACAGTTCCAGGAATAAGCTGCACCTAACATTATTGCCGGCATACTTACTGATAGTGGTTGCCAGTGTCCGTAATCACCCCAACATGTGTTTAGATAACCTTTTGCATTATATTCTTTTCCCATTTGTGCAGCACGTCGCAGGTTTTTAAAACCATTATGGTTTCTTCCTATTAGCGAATTCCAGGAAGATGTACCCGGACAAACATAATAATCGAGTCCGGCATTTTGAAATTTTGGAAGATTTTTACCGGCAGGGAATCTAGCATTGTATCCCCAAACCATTGGAATCATATTTTTGGGAATTTCAGGAATCAATTCAGGATGATTTACGATGATATCGCCCCAGAATTGTGTTTGTTTTCCATGCGAATTTGCAGCTTCATTTAGTGCAATCAGATATTCTAAATAAACTCTGCCTTTGCCTTTTTTGCGACAAGAGTCAGAGGATCTACCCAAACCAAGTTCGACAGTTTCGTCACAACCGATATTAAAATATGTACTTGAAAAATTTGGAAGTAATTCTGCATAAAGCTCTTGCATTAGTTCCAGTGATTTTGGATTAGTTGGATCTAAACTATGTCTTTTACTCGGACCCCAAATTGTCTGACAGGTCGTGGGACATTCTGCTAGTTCGAGATATTCCTCATGCTCCAGCCAATTCTCCATATGTCCGAAAGAGTTTTGATTAGGAACCAGGTCAATATATCTTTTTTTACAATATTCATCCAGTTCTTGAATTTCTTCAGCTGTCATTGGGCTACTGTTTTCCCATACAGTTTTATGATTTTTGTAGGCAAAGGTGTGCTCTGTATATAATTGGAATTCATTTATTTTCCAGCTTGCCAGATAATCTATTATTTGGTATAGAGTTTCCATTGTCGGTACTTTATCCCGACTGATATCAAGCATAAAACCCCTTCGCTTAAAATCGGGAGCATCATAAATTACTAAACAAGGAATAGTAGTGTTTTCTGATAAAGAGTATTCCAATAATTGTAAAAGAGTTTGTTTTGCATAGTATAGTGCAGGATAATCATGACCTACAATAAAAATTTTATTCGACGAGATTTTTAATCTGTATTCTTGGTCTTTTAGATTTGTTGTATCCAGAATTATTTCAAAAGATTTTATACCGTAAAAGTTAGAAAGCATTTTGAAATCTCCTGTCACATCCTCTAAAAGTATATTGTTTAAGAATTTTTTTGTGAGATTTGAGTTAATATCAGATTCAAGGATCTCACCATTTTCAGATACATTGTATGCTAAGTATTTTGGATAAGGAATAAGATAAGCATCTATGTTTGCCGCAATCGTATGAATGCTAATAATAACGAATAAAAAGATTAATGTTTTTTTCATCTACTTTAAGATTAAATTAGAGACAATAAATATAATATTCCTAAGCCGCAAACAGATATAAAAATGAAAATAATTATTAAAGTCTTAATAGTTTTTCGTTTTTTCTCAGTTTTCAGTTTTTGTTTAAAGAATTCAAGCTGTTCAGGACTCATCTTACCAGCATTTCTGTCTGTTTGATTACTATAGACTGTTTTATACCCCTTTCGCAAGTTAAAATAATGAGTACGTTTTCCTTTTAAATTTGAATTGTCCTTTAAGGATTTATTCATTGATGCCGAACTTCCTCCGAAACCACCCATAATTTTAGTTTTTTAGATATTTATTTAGTTTAATTGGTTCTCTTTTAGGGCTAGGTTTTCTTCCGTAAAGAAAATCATCCATTTTTAAGGCAAATCGGCGAAAAATCATAGAGTTTTTAATTCCTTTTCTTACGGTGTTGTGAATAAAATTATCAGGGTGTGAAAAAGGACAAATTGCCATACATCTTCCACAGTCAGTACCGCAAACCGTCCAATAATTATAGCATTTCTCTTGATTTATTTGCCACCTTAAATCTCCATTAATATTTAATATCCCATTAGAAGAAATTGCCTTCCCCGGACAAGTATCTGCACATTTTTTACAAATCATGCAGAAGTCAATAACAGATGGTTCGTAGCTTGCTGTATCCGGAATTAAAGGTAAGTTTGTCGTAATTACAGCAATTCTAACTCTTGGGCCTAGTTTTGGGGTCATTAAAAGTCCCATTCTGCCAATTTCACCAAGACCGGCATCTTTTGCTACCAAAGGGCAAATAAGACTATAATTACCATCAATATGAGCTAATGCTTCATATCCAAGACTATTAATGTATTTTGCTATCTCAAAAGCCATTGTGCCGGAGCGCAGATATTGCCTTGATGATTCAAGAAGTGTTGATCCGGCAGGAGCTGCAGCAACCATCTCGTGATTCATCTCAACAGTAAGTGCAATTGCATACTTATGAGTCAGATTTACTTTTTCTCCATAATTGTGTTTTCGACCATGAAATGAATATTTATGATAGTCTTTAAGTTCTGTAATTCCACAATCAATGGCTCCGAGTTTTAGTATTTTATCCTTTAATAGTTTACTAATTTTATCAGGAGAAATTTCTTGTTTTACTTCAGATGCTTGCATTTGAAGATGCTTGGCCAAATCTTCAATTATCCTGAAATTATTTTCAGCTAAATTGAATGTTATTGGATTGTAGTACTTACTGTTCGGGGAACATAATCCGGGGTTTTTACGTATTTCATTATCTATTTTGAGTTTCTCGGGTTTATCTCGATAATAATTAACGAAGTTTTCACTATTAGTCTTAAGTTCAATCCTTGAGAACATAATATCTCGCTCATCAATTTTATTATGAAATGTATAGTCTTTAAATTTTTCAAAATTATTTATTGGAAGCAAAAGAAAAATTACAAAAAGAAAGATTGTGCTTAGAATTGATATCTCAAGGACATTTTGAAACTGAAAATTCCATAGTGGTAGAACTAGGAGTAACGAACTACCTATGATACTTAATACAGATAATTTAACTGCTCTGTTTTCTTTTTCTGAAGCAGATACTAAAGTAAACCAAATCAAGCCAATATTAATAAGGATAATTAGAATTAAGAAAGCAACATCTATTATGTCAATGTAAGAATTCACCTCTGTTTTTGGTGCAATATACAATAATTTAAAATTAAAAGTCTTGATTTCGTTGTTTGATTTTGAAAGAATTGTTGCCGAATTCTTAAAAGAATATACCGAATTCTGAAAACACATTACCGAATTCTGATTGAGTCAGTATTTGACTATGTTCTCACTGTATCTTTGTATTAGAATCAAAACTTAAACGAAATGAAAACTATAATACAAATAATAACTTTGAGCTTACTTACTCTAAGTTTAAATGCTCAAGTAAATATTGCAGGAAATACTCTAGATTATACTGGTGAAAATACTGTAGATTTTGGCCAAGTTGATTTTCAATTTACTAATGAAATGACAATTATGTTTTGGGTAAAGTGGAGTATTGATCCAGCTACTGGTAATTCATGGGCTAATATAGTCACGATGAATTCTGAAGATCATGGTGATTCAGGTCAATTCTGGTTGCAACACAATAGTAATAATTCAAAATTTGAATTTGCATTGGCAACCTTAGGGAACAATGACCATATGTCAAGAACGCATATGTTTTCAAATACATCTCCAGTAAAAGATGTATGGTATCATGTTGCTGTAACTTATGACGGATCCAAAATGAAAATATATGTTAATGGAGTATTAGAAAAATCACAGAATAAAACCGGAAATATTTATCCTTATCAGGACGATTTTATTTTAACAATTGCATCGTGGGCCGCATATGACTACGCAAGAACATTTGTTGGTCAGGTTGATGAGTTATCTATTTGGAATATTGCGAAAACAGAAGAAGAGATAAACATAATAATGAATCAGCTTTTAGATGGAGATGAAGAAAATTTAGTTGCATATTATAGATTTGACCAATTGGATGGAAATGTTGTTGAGGACTTGAGTGGAAATTCTGTTAATGGAACAAATGTTGGAATCGATGGTGCCGAACCTGCCGCATTAGTTAATTCAACAGCACCTATATATTCATTATTGCCAATTGAACTAATTAGTTTTGAAGCAGAATTATATAATGATAATGTGGAGTTATTCTGGGAGACAGCAAGTGAAATAAATAATGATTATTTCACCATTTACAGAAGTGTAGATGGTAAAGTTTGGAGCGAGATTGGAACTGTAGATGGTAGTGGCAACTCTAATGAAAATAATGTTTATTCTTTTGTTGATTATTCACCTGTTGGAGCCCAAATATATTATAAATTAAAACAAACTGATTTTGATGGCAGATTTGAGGAGTTTGATGTTGTTTTAGTTGAAGGTAATTTTACTGAAATTGAGTTTAGCACTTATCCAAATCCTGCAATAGATTTTGTAAATATAAAGTTTGACTCAAATCAAGAGATTGAAAATTTGAATGTGATGGTTTTTAACAGTTTTGGGCAAAATATAATTTCACAGAATATCAATTCAACAAATTTAAATAATGCATCAATAATTGATGTTTCAGAATTAAAAGCAGGTACTTATTTCATAAAGATATTAGACAATAATCAAGAAGTTTATAATACAGAGATCATGGTAGTGAGATAAATGTTGAGGAGTGAGAGGAAAAACAGGGAGAATACAAGCTGTCAATAAATTTGGCAGCTTGATTTTTATACAGAAATCACTTTTTAAGGGATTGTAATCTGAACTCTGTCCAATGATTTATAATTTCAATTTCAAAAATACT
>CAYUWD010000056.1:0-22580 GCA_964448235.1 uncultured Bacteroidales bacterium
GACAAGGGTGGTTACGAAGTACTATTACAAAGAAGGATACAAATTTTGATAACCGCTATTATGTGAAAGCTGATGATGGTAGTCAATTATGGATGACAGACGATCTAATAAGACCATGCTCTGGAACTAATACAGAAAATACTCAGGCGGCTTCTTACAAAATTGGAGACCGTGTAGATGGTAAATTCACATCGGGCTGGTATCCGGGAACAATTACTGAAATAAACTCTAATAATGATAAACCTTACTTTGTAGAATATGATGATGGCGATAAAAGATGGATGAGTGAAGTTCATTTAAGATCTGGTTCCGGAAATAACAATACAGAAAATACACAAGAAACAACAACCGCTCAACCAACATCATTTAAAGTAGGCGATAAAGTAATTGTTAAAACAACACAAGGAGATAAAAAGGGAAAGATTATTAAATATGCAAGTCATAAGTACTTAGTGAAATTTACAGATCCTAGATTAGGTGATACATGGTGTAAACCTGGAAATCTTGAGCATCAATAAAAGAAATTTCTAATCAACTACGAAATGGGGAAACCCGAAACCCTGCTACCATTACATAGTGTTTTTGGTGCAGGGCATTTTTATGCCTCTTTGGTAAGTCAATAGCTTTTGTACAACAGCACGTAGTGCTGAATATTTTTAAACACAGGCGATTTATTGCCTGTGTTTTCAATAATATACCCCTCTCAGCCTGAAAGGCTGAATGTGTGTTTATGTACTTCAGTTAAACTATATTTTATTGATATTATTACAATTTTATTTACTTTTGACTGTTGATTAATACAAAGCAGGTATAAATGTTTCTTAAACGTAAAAACTTCTCTAAAATGTCGGATAATGAGTTAATTGCTCATTATAAACTGCATAAGGATAAGGAATGCGTTGGTGAACTTTATAAACGTTATACTGGTTTTACTTATGCGATATGCCTGAAATATCATAAAAATTCTGACAAAGCGAAAGAAGCTGCTCTAGAAATTTTTGAAGAACTAATTGATAAATTGCTTCAACACGAAATAAAGAATTTCAAGTCTTGGTTACATACAGTTGCACGTAATCATTGTCTTTTAAGTTTTAGATCAAAAAAAAACGAAGAGCAATTTAAGGATAATTATCAAAAATATCAGAATGATTTTATGGAACAGGATAAAGTTTTGTATCCTGATTATGTAAGTAAAGAAGAAAATTATCAAGAACTTGAATTATGTATTGATCAATTAAAGGAAGAACAGAAAAACTGTATTGTGCTTTTTTACTTGCAAAATAAGTCATATGTGGAGGTTGCTGAAATAACAGGATACTCAATGAAAGAAGTAAAGTCTTATTTGCAAAATGGTAAGCGAAATTTAAAAATATTGATGAGTAAAGAAAATGAGTAAGAACAAAAAAAAATCAAACTGCTCAAAGTCATATTCAGATGATTTTCTTTTGAAATATCTGAATGATGAGTTATCTGATGCAGATAGTGCAGCTCTGGAGAAGCACCTTCTGGAATGCGATGTTTGTTCAGATCATTTAGATGGACTCTTAATGATGGACAATCCATCTGATATAGCTTTTGTTGCAGCTGACCTAAATTCGATTATTGACAAAAAGACTAAAACTAAGCGCAGATTATTAGGTATGGAGCCTTCAACGTTTAGAGCTATTGCTGCAATTTTTCTTCTTTTAACAATCAGTGGGGCATATATACTTATTGATAATTTAATAAACAATAATAAAATTACAGAACTTGAAGGAATCAGCAATGTTGAGGAAGAATCTACACAACAAAAAACACTAAGAAACTTAGAGCAAAACAAATCAAAAGATCTGGACGCCGAACATATGATAGCTGATGTGCCAGAATTAGACCAAGAACAATTAAGCATATTGGATTCAAAAAGCATGGAACAGTATTTTCCTGACGAAATAATAGACTTTGATAAAGAAATAATAGTTGAAGAAGAAATAATTGAAAAACAAGATGTTGAAGAATTAGATGAGGTCGCAAATATAGAAAAAAGCACCTCTGCAAGTGGCAGTTTTGAAACAGAAACTATTACAAGTAAAGATCAATTATATGAAGGTTTTATTGTTGACGAAAACCAACAAAATAGAACTGTTGGAGGAATTAGTGTCAATGAGATAGCAGGTGATGACATTACAACGGTTTCTACAAGCACAGAAAAGGAATCTAAACGTAGCTTTTGGAGATTTAACAGAAATAATAATAGGAGAGAGTCAAGTGTGGCAATGGAGACAGGTGAAAAACAAGAATATAATGATAATTCTGGGAATACTGTAGCAACAAGTTCTGCTAATATAAATAAAGAGAGCGAAACTCACACAAATATAAATAATGCACCAGTTGTAATAAGTGATATGACTGTGGAAGATTTGGAAAATGAAAGTGCTGAGTTGGAACTTGTTGCGGAAAATGATATTGTTATAATTGAGGATTCTCAGGATAAGATTATTGATGCAGACTATGCAATAATTGATTTTGCAGAAACAGAGGAAGAATCAATTGAACCAATAGCATTTGCACTAATTGAAGAAAAACCGCAATACCCAGGTGGAGACACTGCAATGTTTAAATTTATTACTGATAACTTTCAAGTGTCTGAGGTTCAGGAAAGTCAAATTGGCGGGAAGATTTTTGTTCAGTTTGTTATTGAATCAACAGGTAAAGTAAGTAATGTGAAAATTGCAAGAGGTATAGATCCGTATTTAGACCAAGAAGCATTGAGAGTTGTTAAATCTATGCCAAATTGGATACCCGGGAAACAGAGAGGAAAAACAGTTCCGGTATCATTTATTTTACCAATAAATATTGAATTAGAATAAGAGAAAGAAGATAGAGGACATATTAGGAATAAACTGTGTCAGCATTAAGGTTCTATTTTAACCTAAATCTTTTAGCATTTTTAATTTATTAAGATTACAGATTTCGATAGTTTTATTATGTATTGCAATTATTTTATCTTTTTTTAATTCTGATAAAATTCTAACTAAGTTTTCTGTAGCAAGTCCCGATATTTCAGCAATATCTTTACGCGTAATACTTGTTTCAATATAATTCGAATCAAAAACTTTTTGAGATAAATAAATAAGTGTATCACAAACTTTTCCCAAGGCTTGTTTATTTGCAATACTACCCAATTTATCATAAACATTTTGTAATGAATTTGAATACATCTTCATAATTTCGATTGAAAATGCGCTGTTTGATTTTACAATTTCATCAAAAGTAGATCTTTCGACAAGGCATACCCTACTACTAGTTAAAGCCTGACAACTAAAATGATAATAATTATCCCCATACAAACTAGATAATCCAATAATATTATTGGGTTTAGTAATTTTAAATATATGGTTCTTATAATGCGATGTTTCAATAACTGCTTTTAACAAACCCTCTTTTAAAATCATAATAAATGAAGCAAAGGAGCCTTGTTTACATACAGTTTCTCCTTTTTTAAAATCTATCTGAACTTTTGTGATTTTAGCAATTTCTTTTTCCGTTAAACTAAGGCTCCGTAAATATTTTAAAAATTCTTCTTCGTTATTATTATTTATCTTTTTTTTCTCCAGATTTTGGGAATATATCTCTTTTAATTGTCGAAAAGACAAGTATTGATTTATTTTTTCTACAATTGTTTTAAAAAGTCGATTTTCTTCAGGTAAAAACACTCCTTTCTCTGCTCGCACAGGTTTAACATAACATAAAATAATATCTCCAATTTGTTTTTCATTTACAAATAATTTCTCTTGAAGTTTTAGTTCTGTATTTTTAAATCCATCTGTAATAACCTCAATATCATTTATTTTTATTTGTATTTTACAAATATCTGAAAATCTCCATGCTATTGGAATAACATTAACCAATTCTTGCAAAACAGATTCAAGGTCATTATTAAAATCTTTAAGAATTTCTTCAGTTTTATATATACACTCTAATTCTTTTTGCCTTTCATAAAGATTATTAATAATACTATCTATATTATCCCTACTGTTTTTCATCCCTTTTTATTATTTCACAAAATTAAATATTTTCATTACTCTGCCAAAAAACATTGATAAATATCAATCATTAATGTCAAATTTTAGATATCATTTAATAACTGTGATTGGTTTAAAAGCAATACTTTTACATCGAAAGAATATTACTAAATTTTTATAACACAATTTAAATATTTAAAGATATGAATGTAGAAAAAATCATGAACGATCTGGAAAAAAAACATCCAGGTGAAGTAGAATATCTTCAAGCAGTTAGAGAAGTAATTGAAACAATTGAAGATGTTTATAATGAAAATCCACAATTTGAAGCAAATAGTATTATAGAAAGATTAATTGAACCAGACAGGATCTTAACATTTAAAGTTCCTTGGGTAGATGATGAAGGAAAAACACATGTAAACTTAGGTTATAGAGTTCAATTTAATAATGCTATTGGACCATATAAAGGTGGCTTAAGATTTCACCCAAGTGTAAATCTCTCAATTCTTAAATTTTTAGGGTTTGAACAAATATTTAAAAATGCATTAACAACATTACCTATGGGTGGTGGTAAAGGAGGTTCTGACTTTAATGCTAAAGGAAAATCAGATAAAGAAATTATGCGTTTTTGCCAATCTTTTATGATGGAGCTTTGGCAATTTATTGGACCACAAACTGACGTACCTGCTGGAGACATTGGTGTTGGTGGTCGTGAAATTGGGTTCTTATATGGAATGTATCGCAAATTAGCTAAAGAAAACACTGGCGTTTTAACTGGAAAAGGGTTAAAATGGGGTGGTAGTTTAATAAGACCTGAAGCAACTGGTTATGGGTCAATTTATTTTGCCAAAGAAATGTTAAATACAATTGGCGATTCATTTAAAGGAAAAACAATCTCTATTTCAGGTTTTGGTAACGTTGCTTGGGGAGCCGCTAAAAAAGTAACTGAACTCGGAGGTAAAGTTATTACTATTTCTGGTCCTGATGGATATATTTATGACAAAGATGGTATTTCTGGAGAAAAAATTGACTATCTATTGGAATTGAGAGCAACAAACGAAGATATCGTTAAACCTTATTCTTATGAGTTTGGTGCTGAATTTCATCAAGGTAAAAAACCTTGGGAAGTAAAATGTGATATTGCATTACCTTGTGCTACTCAAAATGAACTTAACGGTGAAGATGCTCAACAATTAGTAAAAAATGGGGTTCAATTAGTTGCTGAAGTTTCAAATATGGGTTGTACTCCTGAAGCTGTTGAAACATTTATTGAAAATAAAATCTTATTTGGTCCTGGTAAAGCAGCAAATGCTGGTGGTGTTGCAACTTCAGGTCTTGAGATGACTCAAAACTCTATGAAATTATCATGGTCAGAAGAAGAAGTTGATACTAAATTACACAATATTATGTGTGACATCCACGAAGCATGTGTAAAACATGGTAAAGATGATACAGGTTATGTTAACTACGTTAAAGGAGCTAACATTGCCGGATTCCTTAAAGTTGCTGATGCTATGGTAGAACAAGGAATTATATAAGGAGCTAATATTATTAAATATGTTCAACTAGCTCATTAATTTTTTAACGCGCAAATAGGCTATTATCAATAGCCTATTTTTTTATTTTATATGGATAGATTTTTTTTGTACATATCTCAAATCTAGTATTAAATAAAAAAGCCTTCTAAGTTATTAGAAGGCTTTTTGTAGTAGCGGAGACTGGACTCGAACCAGCGACCTCCGGGTTATGAGCCCGACGAGCTACCAACTGCTCTACCCCGCAATGTGAGTGCAAAGATAACACATTTATTTTATATATACAACTTAATTTATAAAATCAGAAAAATTATTTGAACACAGATAATTACAAGTACCATTGCTATAGGATAAATTGTTGCATAAGCAATACCAGGAGCATTTGTTTTTGTCATAGAGCTTGCAGCACCTAATCCAGGGGTAGAAGTCATTCCGCCTGTAATTCCTCCCAAAAGGTGAAGAACGTCAATTTTTAACAAATATTTAGCAACAACAACTCCTATTATCATTGGTATGGTAGTAATTAATACTCCAGACAATAACATGGTTAAACCTTCATTTTTTAGGGTAGAAACAATATTGTATCCAGCCTGAGTTCCTACTGACGCAAGGAATAAAATAAGCCCTATCTGTCTTAAAATTTGATTTGCCGAGGTAGTTAAGGAGAAAACTATTGGACCAACTTTTCTTATTCTACTAAGAACGATTGCAACAACCATTACTCCTCCTGTTAGACCCAATGATAAGTCGAAATTACAAATATTAAGATTAAGTTTTCCTAAGAGTACACCTAGTACAATACCAATAGCTACAGGAACATAATTTGCTTCGTGAAGCTTATTAGCATCATCACCCAATACTTC
Source organism: uncultured Bacteroidales bacterium (assembly GCA_964448235.1). Lineage (GTDB taxonomy): Bacteria > Bacteroidota > Bacteroidia > Bacteroidales > ML635J-15 > Bact-19. Next base: position 6,400 of record CAYUWD010000056.1, read on the forward strand.
GGTAACTCGTAATATGTCTTCCTTTGTACCTGCAACTTTTATTTTGTCTCCAAAATGAAGTTTAATATTTGATGTCGCACTAAAATCTATTCCACTACGTCTTACTCTAGTAATAATTATATTATATTTACTTTGAAGATGAAGTTCCTTAATTGATTTATTTAACACTTTTTTATTCGTTACAATAATAAATCTAACATCGTAATTCTGACTAAGGGCAATCCCAAACTCTGTCGGTTTACCTACCAACTCCTGAACTTTTAAAAGAGACTCTTCGGTTCCTACAGCTTTTATTACACTTCCACTATGCAATATTGTATGAGCACTTGGAGTAAACGCTGATTCGTTTTGTAATATTCTAGAAACATTTGCTCCTGTAGTTTGTCTAAAAGTTAGTTCTTTAATCGATTTTCCTATTACTTCAGGATTTTCAACAACAAAATTTCGATTAACTATCTTTGGGTATTTTGTTTCTAATTCAGTGGTAAACCTATTCTCGGCATTTTTTATATTCATAGAGAAAATTCTCGGAAATAGCTTAACAAATAAAACTACTCCAATAACTCCAAATGGGTAAGTGACACCATAACCAATTGCAGATATTTCACTATCTGAAAGCTCTGACAAAGCTGCCAAACCAGGAGTACTTGTAATTGCACCAGTAAATAACCCTCCTGCCAATTCTTTGTCAAATTTAAAAAACATTGAGCATAAAACAGTAATTATTGCACCAGACAAAACTATCGTGCTGGCAAGTATCACTAATTTTTTACCATCGTTTCGGAATGTTTCAAATAAAGATGGCCCTGCCTGAAAACCAATGGTAAATATGAATAAGACCAAACCAATCTGTTTTAAATCGTTTGGAATTTCAAGACCATAATAACCAAATATCATAGCAACAAAAAGAATAGCTGAAATATCTAAACCAATTCCTTTTATCTTTAAACCTCCAATCAGAAAACCAATAATGATTATTAGAAATAAGGCAAAATATGGCATTAACAAAAGGTCCATTTTTTGTTTAAATTTAAAACACTAAAGTAATTTCTATAAGATCCATATAAAATGTTGTAAAAAATATTTTTTAATGTTAAAGAATATGTTTTAATATAAATTTGTTCTTATTAAAACAGATTATGAATTGTAATATTAGAATAATAATAATTTTATCAATTTTATAAAATATTCCAATTCATTTATAAGTTATAGTATAGTATTTGCATAAAAGAAATACCTTTGCATATTAAATAATAGATTTTGAAAAAAACAGTTATATATATTCTTTTGTTTATCTTTTTTTCGCTTAGTTCATATGCATCTCGTGTATATGGCACAGCGACAGAATATGCTAATAATGAGCTTGTGTTTTATCGTTATCTTGATCGAATTACATTTTTAAAAGAAGAGATGTTTCGTCTACAGATTGATTCTACAGGAAATTTTGATACAACAATAAATGTAAATCAAATATCTTATGTTTTTGGAGAATTTGGAATTTATCATGCATATTTTTATTTGGAACCGAATAAAAATTATGAACTTATTTTACCACCATTGGCGTTAATGAAAAAGAAAGATATTTTTAATCCGTTTTTTAGCCCAGAAAGAATTCAAATTGGGATTAAAAATATGAAAAAAACGGATTTAAATTATCTAATAATGGATTTTGATTATTATTATTTTAAATATCATGATTTAAAGATGTTAGATATTTATTCGGAAGGTCTTGAAACAGATGTAGATACTTTTATTCACGAAATAAATGATAGATATAAATATTCAAACAATAATTATTTTCAACTATATAAAAAATATCGAATTGCAGCTTTAAAGAATTTAGCTACACAAAAGCAATTTGAAAGCACATTGGTTTTTGCATATTTTAATAAAGATTCCATTTTATATGATAATCCAGCATATATGGATTTATTTAATAATATATTTGAAAATTACTTTGATAGATATCTTGTTTCTAAGAATGGAAAATATTTATTTGCAATAATAAATTATGGTCATAGCATTACAAGGCTTCACAAACTTCTTTCTTCACATTTTGAGTTTCGTAATAAAGAATTTCGTGAATTAGTAATCCTTAAAGGAATTAATGATTGTTTTGGGAATCTAAATATTTCGTGGCTTCCATTACTTTTAACATTGGATTCATTACACATATCAACAGAAAATACTAAGCATCAGATAATTGCACAAAATATTGCTGACAATACGCTTAGTATGGCCAAAGGAACTGTGGCGCCTCCTTTTGAACTTGAAGATACTGCAGGTAATTTACATTCATTATTTGATTATAGAGGTAAATATGTATATTTACATTTTGCTAATACAACAACATATACTTCACAAATTGAATTTGAATTATTAAAGAAAATATATGAAAGATATAAAGGATATTGCATTTTTTTAACAATTCTTACTGATGAAGACAGGAATGTAGCAAAAACATTTATGCAGGAAAATGAATATAACTGGAATTACTTATTCACAGAATTGAATTCTGAAGTTGTTTCAACATATAAGGTTGCTGCTTATCCAACCTATTACTTTATTAGCCCAGGTGGAAATTTATTGTTATCTCCTGCACCTTCACCTATTGATGGATTTGAAACATATTTATTCAATATTATTGAAAATAAGCAAAAAAGAAATTGAATAAAATAATTGAAAGAATATTTTTAGTGTGTGCTTTTTATCTTTTTGTCTATGTATTTTGAATTCATAATTCTAAGAATACCCATATAATCAAGATTTATTTCAATTAGATCACCTACCTTATACTTTTTTTTATTATTACCAAGATCAATAACTATCATGTCAGAACTTGCACCTGCAAAAGTTAAGGATTTATCACGGAATTCAAGATGATCTGTATCTGCATCTAGTAAACCTAGATCAATAATTGCTCTATATGATTTTGCACCAATACTATTTTGATCAAATTCAAAGTTGTCTCCTTCTACATTTGTCCCTAATTCACCCATTGGTACTACATGTTTCTCGATTAATTCAATAATTTCTGTATATAGTCGAAAAACATCTGAATTCATTTTTTTTATTTTTTTGTTATTATAAACATCTGTTCCCAAGAATAGTGTTTCACCAACACGAAAATGATTAATTCCTTTAGGTAATAAGTTTTGAAATATTAGAGGAATTGTAACAGAAGATCCTCCAGAAACATACGGGATTTGTCTATCAAATTTGGCTTCAATTAATTGTTCATATAGGCTTAATTGTATTAATTTATCATGATTTGGAAGAACACCGTATAAACAGGAAAGATTAGTCCCAATCCCAACAACTTTTATGTTTTTCAGTTTAAAAATGTTTTCATAAAATGCGATAAAATCTTCACCTAGTACTCCTTCTCGAAGTTCTCCAAGTTCAATCATTATTATTATTTTATGAATTTTATTTTGTTTTTGTGCTTCTTTTGATAGTAACTTTATGGTTTCAACCTCTGTGTTCATACTAATGTCTGCATATTTAACAATGCTAGGGATTGATCGTTTTGCAGGAGGTTTAATATAGATAGTTTCAATTTTAGGATTTATAGATTTTATCTCTTTCAAATTTGAAACCCGAGAATCACAAATCTGATTTATATCAAATTTTAATAATTCTGTCAAGAATGTTTTATTCCCACTGAGTATTTTTGAAACGATAGACCATTCAATTCCGTTTTTTTTAAATAGTGTATTTAAATAATCAAAATTTTGGTGTAGTTTTTTTACGTCTAATGTTATAAATGCCATAATTTATTTTTTTAATCTCATTTCAATATATTTGCTCGTAAATCCAACTTTTTCATATAAAAATCTTGCTGGATTATCAGGTTCTACATGTAATGCAATATTCCCTTCTGATAATTCAATAGTTTTTTGCATTAGTGTTTTCCCGATACCTTTACCTCTATAATTTTTATGTGTTGCAATATATACTAATATATTTTCTGGAATATAGTCTTTCATCCCTGTTTTATTTAATACAACGATACCTGCAATGTTGTTTTCTAAATAAGACACTAAAATATATCCTCCAAAAGATTCTGTCTCTTTTAATGCGTAAGTTACCGCTTTTTCAATATCAGGTTTTGGGTCACCATATTCTTGTAAATTCTCAAATAAAAAATTAATAATGTTTTCTTTTTCTTCTAAATTTGGTTTGTTTAATGTGTCAAATACTTTAGTTTTAATCATAAATAGAATCCTCTTTAAAGTTAAATTATTATATACTATTATAACAATTTTTGAGAAACTACCAAATAAATAAAAATATAGACGTATTTATTGATTGTTAAAAAATTAGAAAAAGGAAAAAAGGAAAATGTTATTGTTACACTATTATGGATATAATTATCATTTGTATAATTGATGTTTAATTGCCATCAATAAGATATTTTTTAAGTTCTTGTGTTTGAGGATTACTAAATAATTTTTGTGGTGAACCTTCTTCGATAATTTTCCCATTATTCATAAATACTACATTATCTGCTAATCTTTGGGCTTGACGCAAAACATGTGTTACAACAATTATTGTATAATGTTTTTTTAATTTCTTAAATAAATTTTCAATTAATTTACTTGACATAGGGTCAAGTGCCGAAGTTGGTTCATCAGCTAAAATAATGTGGGGTTTTACTGTAAGCCCTCTAGCTAAACATAAACGCTGTTGTTGACCAATTGAAAGCTTGTCTGGAGAAGAGTTTAATCGATCTTTAACCTCGTTCCATAATCCAACTTCTTTTAATCGCATTTCAACATTATAATTAATAAGTTTTTTATCTCTTATTCCTTTTAATTTAAAACCATAAGTCATGTTTTTATATATTGAAACTGGCAATGGATATGGCTTTTGTGATAATAATCCCATTCGTCGACGGATTTCAGGAATATCTTCATTTGTATTTAATATGTCAATGTCCTTTATGAAAATTTGACCACTTACTAAGAGTTCTTTGTCCAAATCAGTTAAACGATTGAGGGATTTTAATAATGTTGTTTTGCCACATCCTGATGGACCAAGTAAAACTGTTATTTTATTTTGTGGGATTATCAAGTTAATATTTTTCAATATATGTTGTTCTTTTGCATGAACATTTAAGTTCTTTATCTTTATTGCAGGTTCAAAGAGTTCTGGTTTTGATTGACTAGAGTTATCCATATACTTATTATTGTTAGTATTATTCGATATTTTTTGAATTTTATGTTCTTGAATCAAATAAATCATGATTTAAAATTTTAAGGTTTTTTTATAATATTTTCTTGAAATTAATCTTGATGAAACACTAATTATTAAAATAATTATAGTAAGAATTACTCCGGCAGCGTATGCTCTTTGTCTGACTTCGGGAATGGGAGAACCTAATTGAAAGAAAATTGCTAAAGGTAAAGTAGCAGCTGGTTCATCAAGATTGCCAGGAAGTAAATCGGTATATCCTGCTGTAAAAAGAACCGAAGCAGCATCTCCTATCCCTCTTCCAAAAGCTAATAAAACAGCTGTAATAAAACCCGAAAACCCTTGTTTAAATAGTACCTTAAATGCAGTTTCTGTGTGTGTTAATCCAAGAGAAAGGGAAGCTTCATGCAAACCATTTGGTATGGTTGCTAAAACATCATCAAAACTCCGGATTACAATAGGTGTAATAAGAAAAGAAACAGTTATAATACCTGCAAGAAGAGAAGCTCCTATTCCGAGAAAAACCATAAGCATAAATCCAAAAGCACCATATACAATTGATGGGATTCCCCATAAAGCATCTAAAACATATCTAATAATATTTTGTTTTCGCTTACTGCGGATAAGATGTGAATTTATATATAATGCAGCAGGAACACCAATTAAAACTGCAATAAGAGTTGCTCCTAAAGCGATATATAATGAACCTACAATTGCATTTAAAACACCTCCATCTCCACCATAATAATAACCCCCCGAAGGAACCTTACTAATCATTTCCCATGTAAGCGAATTAAGACCATTCTTAAAAACTATATATATTATATAACCTAAGATTATAACAAGAGAATATGTCGCTAATTGAGTTATAATTTTACAAATTGTCTCTTCGAATTTTCTGATTTTTCTCATTTCTTTTGTGTTTTATAAATAAAATATCTAAAAAATAAGTTAATAAAGAGAATAATTATAAGCAAAAGAAATGCTGCAAACATAAGAGCAGAATCGTACATTGGAATAGACAACATTTCGCCATAGTTATTTGCAATTAGTGCAGGAAGAGGATAGCCTGCATTAAATGGGCTTTTACTTATTTGTACAACATTGCCAACAACCATCATAACTGCAAGGGTTTCACCAAAAGCTTTTGCTAAACCTAATCCAAAAGCGGAAATAATACCTGGACGACTTTTACGTAATACACTATGCTTTATCGTTTCCCAACGTGTTGCTCCCATAGAAAAATTTGCTTCTTTCAGACCTTTTGGAATAGTTTTAAATGTTTCGATTAGCATGCTTAATATGTAAGGAATACACATGACAGCTAACACAATACCTCCTGACAAAATGCAATAGCCAGAACTTTTTACACCAAATATGGGAGCTAATTTTTCTCCTACAAAGGGAACAATAACCAATATACCCCACATCCCATAAACTACCGAAGGAATACCGGCAAGAATGTCAATTACTGGTTGCATAAAAGAAACAAGCCGTTTGTTTGCATATTCAGTTAAGTAAATAGCACTTAATAAACATAATGGGACAGAAAACACAAATGCTAATAATGAAACATATAATGAACTAAAGATAAACGGTAAAAATCCAAATTTACCATTAGAAGGTAACCATTTAGAAGAAAAAATAAGATTAAATATGCTTTGTGTGTTAAAAATAGGACTTGCTTTTATTGATAAGGCTAATCCTATTATTATTGGAAGAAGTAAGATGATTACCAAAGAAATAATCATCCAACTGCTTGTAAATTTATTGAATAGTAATCTTTTAAATGTCATTATTTAGTCTATCTTTTTAAGATATATATCTATTTTATCCTGTGATATTGGTACATAACCTGCTTCTTTTACAAATTTTTGTCCTGATGTTAATGCCCATTTAATAAAATCTAAGGTAGCTCGTTTTTGTGGTTTTCCATTTGAAACAAAATATAATTCACGTGCTGGAGGGGAAGGATATACGTTTTTAGATATTGCATCTAGAATTTGATCAAAAGTATTATATACATTTTCTTCTGGGTCGATTTTTTGATTCTCGTTTAGATCGATAGGAATTACTTCTATGCCTTGGTATTTATTGCCAGTTTTAACATCGTAGATAAATGCTGTATTATTATATCCAATTGCTTTTGTGTCTTTTCGTACAGCATCAGCTAAGGTAGGGTCACCATGTATTCCTGTTCCAATTAGATTTTCCTGTTTTCCCCCTAAGTATTTTGCCCACGTTCCAGCTGCTCCACAAGCATCTGAACGTGTATATACTTCAATTTTCATTTCTCCGGCATTTGCGATAATTTGATTCCAATTTGTTATTGTTTTATCAATAAAAATTGCTTTAAATTCATCATGTGTTAGCCCACGTTTCTTTAGTGTGTCTAGTAAAGGATTATCCGCACTTATTGTTGGTAGAACTGCATCAATACACAACCCGACATACCACACACCTTTATCTAATTCTATTTGTGTTATTTCGCGCGAAAACATTCCTAAATCAACCGTCTCAGCTAGAGCATCTGTCATTCCTTTACCAGCTCCACCAGCTGAAATGTTAAAACGTATTTCAGGATTTTCTTTTTTATATTCTTCTGCCCATTTAATTGTCATTGGATATAAGGCAAATGCTCCAGAAAAGCTTAGTGTGTTCTCTTTTTGTTTTTTTGAAGTACATGCTGTGAACATTAAGGCTATAATTATAACTAATGGAATTGTTTTTTTCATAAATTTATTTGTTTTGGTCAAAAATTTTAGGGTTTATGGTAATTTCAATAAAAGTAAATTGTTGAAAATTTAAGATTTCCTTATTCTTTAATTGTTTAAAATTGTCTGTAGGTAAGTAAAATAAGTAGCTTGCTTTAATATTTATATTATTATTCATCTTATATTTTAGCTCAATTTCATTTTCATATCCTAATGCTTTATTTGTAGGAGTTAGACTGTTTGTTTGTGCTAAATTAAAATAATGACCTGTGTTTTTAATGCTTATATTTTTGCAAATATTATATTCAAAATACCCATATAAATCAATTAAGCCTCCTTGTTTGGTGTGAGAATTAAAATCTCTAAAGTAATCCATATGACCAAAATAACGATGTCTAGCTCCATATAAAACACTAAATAGTTTATCAGTATTATCATTAAGATTATTATCTCCAGAAAGCATACTTATCCCAAAACCGGTTTTAGTATTAGTACATATATATGATAAGTCTATATCTGTCAAGAATGCTAATACATTTTGTCCAGAATTGTTTTTCCCATATTGATAATAAAAATCTATTTTATAATTAAACCCAGAACTTTTATATTCAGAATAAAAACCAGTTGTTTGTCTAAAGTGTAAATTATTTGTACTATCAGTTTCGCTAACTCCTGAAGCAATTTGAGTAAGTGAAAGATTCAAATTTTTATTAATACTATATTTAAGCCATAAAAAATTGAGAGACTTTATCCTTTCTGGCAAATAAATATTATCAAAGGTTGCACTAGTTAAAGAATTCCATGAAAATCCCAGATGTATATTATAATTATTTGTATCATAGGTACACAACACAGCATCATACGACAATCCATTTTGATTCCAATTTCTTTTACCAAGAAGTCTTTCGTGGTCATATGCAAATTCTTGACGGCCTAATTTTAATTTTAATTGAGACATTAAAGATATTTGTGCATAGGCTTCATGTAAATCAAGAGACGCATTGTCTCCATATAAGCCGGTTGAGCTTGCTAATTGTTCATCACCCCAAACTCTAACATCTTGTGGGCTTAGTTTTAGTGTTAATTTATCATTTGTATAATTTAATGACAGTCTTGTTCTTTGAGAAATAATAAATGCCGGTTGTAAATTTGCTGAAATTGGATCGCGATAACCATTTCTAAATTCAAAACGAGGACGCATATAAGCATCAATAGAAAATTGCGCCTGTATATTTTTGCTTCCTATAAATAAAATAATAAAGAATAATATTTTACAAAGATGTTTTATGTTCATCATTTATTTCTTTTTGCCAACACAAAAATACTGTTGGTGAAATAAACTAAAAACAGCATATAGTCGTATATTTGTCTATAAGAGTTTAAACGTATTTTAACCCGGATTATTCATGCGGTTAACTTTATGTAGCTGCAAGACGTCTAACTCCACCGACATATCTTTATATTTACTCCCTTTGGTCGTGAGCTAAAGGTTCAAGGAGTTAGCAACGAAGCAGATGCATGAAGATAATCGCAAACAATACCCAGATTTGGGGTTCGTTTATTTTGAGGTATTTAAGCGTATGACATTGTGTAACAATACATTGCAAGCTAATATAATTAGTTGTGGTGAATAATTCGGGTTAAATTAAGTGATAGATTAAATAGGTAAAAGTTTTTAGCGAAAAAATGGATTGTATAATCCAGATTTAATTTATAATACCTGCCTTTTGCTTATAAGCATATTCTGCATTTCGATATATCATTGTATCAAGATTTGTATTTTGATCTTTTGCTTGTTGAATAATTTTATTTTTCCAATCTTCGTTATTATTTATTTCTTGTATTATATTATTAATACTTTTTTCTCTGTAAATTGTATACAGACTATCTGCTGTTGTATGTTGGGTTTCATCATTTTTTAAGAGAAATTCTTTTTCATAGCCAATTATATATTTACTGCAGAAATCATATGGAAATAAGTGATTAGTTGCTTCTGTTGTAACCAGTAAAACAATTTCATATTTATTTACATCATTATAATAATCTATATCATTCACATTTTGTAAAGGATTTCTTACAGGATATATAGTTTTATTGTAAAACCAAAAAGCTCCTTCGGGAAATAAATCTTGTGCTAAGTGTACATTAGGTGCATATACAGTCCACCAATATGAATCTGCAATTGCAAGTAATTTTGGTCTATATTTGTTGGCGTCAGAATTTATTTCAATTATTGGATAGTTAATTTTATTATGTTTAGGTAAAAACATAATATTCATTGTTCTATATAAATCATCATCTTGATTTCGTAAAGTATCCGGACTTTCAAAACCAGATATTTTAAAATCTATTAAATCTTTGTTTGTGTAGTGGTCTAAATAGTTTAATATAGTATCAATTGATAAGGCTGCTGCATATAATGTCCAGTGCGCACTTAAATTGCAATAAAGAGCATTTGACACAGTATCTTTCATGTCGCAGATATACCTATTTAAATCAATAAAGTTAACTTTATCTTGTGTTAGATACTCAATATAAGCTTCATAATTAGTGCGATTATGTCTGTCAATATTATATCTGTCAGGAATATATTCCGGGAAAAAAGAGGCTTTACCAGGAGTGTGTACTATCAAAAGAGTTTTCCCTTTTTCTTTAAGTATTGCCTGAGCTGTTTTTAAATTGAAACTTATTTCTTGAATTTTTTCATTACCAATAAAAGTTGTACCATTATAACTAATTATATATGATTCTTCATAAAGCATTCCGTTTTTACCAACAACTGGTCCTTTAATTGGAGATTCATTAAATATTGAAAAAATTAGTTGATTGTTTAGTCGCACTAAAAAATTGTGAAATCCAATATTTTCTTCGATATAAGCTATTGCAGAATCCTGATATGTTTCATTCCAGATTGCGTTTATGGAAAACATGGGTTTTTCTGCTGGTATAAATGCACCATTAAGCGGTTTTTCTTTAAACCAACCAATAAAATTTTGAAACATTGGTATACAGAGTAAAACCAATATAAATAAAAACCATATTTTTTTTAACTCTTTCATCTAAAATCTAAAATAAATAAATGGGTTAAATCCTCCTTTTGTGATAAATGAGACAGATATTATTAATAAAAAGATCATTATCCAACCAACAAATAGGTGTTGTTTGAATTTATCATAATCTTTATAAAAAAAGAAAGTCTCAAGTTTTTGACCCCATTTGGAAATTGTAATAAAAGAAAACAATGCTCCAATAAACATCATTACAACAAATTGATTTGTAAAATAATTAGGCAATAAAGTGCCATCAGGAGTAAATAGGTTTTTAATATATTTTACTGCAAATCCTAAACTTTCTGCTCTAAAGATAACCCATCCAATTAATGTTATAATGTATGTAAAGAAGATTCTTGGTATTTTTCCAATCTTAGATGTTATTTTAATAAGAAATAATCTGTCTAGGACTAAAAATAATCCGTGAAATGCTCCCCAAACGACAAAATTCCATGCTGCACCATGCCATAAACCAGAAATTAAGAAAACTGCCCATAAATTAAAATAGAGTCGTAATTTTGAGTTAACTCTGTTTCCACCAAGTGGAATATATAAATAGTCGCGCATCCAAGTGCCTAAGGTCATATGCCACCGTCTCCAGAATTCTGAAATATTTTGACTGATATATGGGTTATTAAAGTTTTCAGGAAATTTAAATCCAATCATTCGTCCAATTCCAATAGCCATATCAGAATAACCTGAAAAGTCGAAATAGATTTGAAATGAGTATGCTATTATTCCAATCCAGGATGTTAACATGCCAATATTATCAACAGGAGTTGTAAAAATAATATCTACTACCCCTCCAAGAGTATTTGCAATAATTACTTTTTTGGCTAATCCAATAATAAATCGATAAAAACCGAGTAATTTATTGTCAATAGTTTCATTAGCTGATCTGTTTGTAAGTTGTGCAGCTATTTCATTATATCGAACAATCGGACCGGCAATAAGTTGAGGAAATAGTAGAATAAAAAGCATATAATCTTTAATGCTTTTTAGAGGTTGTGATTTTTTACGAAATACGTCAACGCTATAACTTAATTTTTGAAATGTGTAAAAAGAAATGCCAATTGGTAAGGCTACTGATGTCCAATAAACCTGAGTAGTTCCTGCTTTAGAAAGAAGAAGATTAACGTTTTCAATAAAGAAGTTTGCATATTTAAAATAGGCCAATAAACCAATGTTAATTATAACAGATGCAGCCATTAACAAATTTCTAGTTTTCTTATCTTCCGATATCGAGATCTTTTTAACAATAAAAAAATCTAAGATTATTGATATCATTACAATAAAAATAAATCTTGGAGCTCCAAAACCATAAAAAACTAATGAAGCAAGCAATGCAACCCAGTTTTTATATTTTGGGGCAGCTATAAAGTATAGCCCTAAAAAGACAGGTAAAAAATATAATAAAAACAAACTACTACTAAATACCATCTTAAAAAATTATAAGAGGCAAATATAAACAGTAATTTTAATAAATCATAGTGTTGATTAAGTGTTTGATTAATTTTTAAAATATAATTTAACATGTCTATATGTAGGTAGAGTTTAAAGATTATAGGTTTAGTGGGCAAATATAATCATGACAAATTGTCATATATTATATAAAATTACTAAATTTGCACTCTAAAATTGTTAAGTGATAAAAAAAATGAATTTACAAAGCATAAAACAAAGATTTGGAATTATTGGAAATTCAGCAGGGCTAAATCGTGCTTTGGATATTGCTATTCAAGTGTCTGCAACAGACTTGTCTGTTTTAATTACAGGCGAAAGTGGAGTTGGAAAAGAAAAGGTTCCACAAATTATACATTCACAAAGCTTAAGAAAACACAATAATTATATTGCTGTAAATTGCGGTGCGATTCCAGAGGGGACAATTGATTCTGAACTTTTTGGTCATGTTAAAGGTTCATTTACAAGTGCGCATAGTGATAGAAAAGGTTACTTTGAAGAGGCAAATCAAGGCACAATATTTCTTGATGAAGTTGCTGAATTACCATTATCTACTCAGGTAAGATTATTAAGAGTTCTTGAAACAGGGGAATTTATAAAAGTGGGGTCTTCTAAAGCAGAAAAAACAAATGTTAGAGTTGTCGCAGCAACAAATGTTGATTTAGCAATTCGAGTAAAAGAAGGAAAGTTTAGAGAAGATTTATATTATAGACTTAACACTGTCCCAATTTTTGTACCACCGCTTAGAGAAAGGCAATCAGATATCTATCTTTTATTTAGAAAATTTGCGTCTGATTTTGCAGAAAAATATAGAATGCCTACTATAAGATTAAATGAAAATGCAATTTCTGTGTTAAATGCATATAGATGGCCGGGCAATATCAGACAACTAAAAAACATCACTGAACAAATTTCAATTATAGAAGAACAAAGACAAATTAGTGCAGAGGTTTTAAAAACTTATCTAAAAGGAGCTGAAAGTTCACAATTGCCGGCTTTAATTAAAAAGAATGACTCATTTAAGAATTTTTCAAATGAAAGAGAAATTCTCTATCAGGTATTATTTGATATGAAAAAAGACATGAATGAGCTTAAATCTTTAGTGAACGATATTATCAGTCAAAATCCTGATGTTAAAGTTAATGATTATCGTACTAAATATGTACAAACATTTGATGAAGAAATAAAAGACTATAATATTAAGCCAATTTATAATGACAAATCCGATACACATGAGTCGCAATTTAAAGAACATGGAGAGGTAATTGAAGAAGTTTTATCTCTATCAGAACAAGAAAAAGAGCTTATTATTAAAGCACTTGAAAAAAATAATAACAAACGAAAATTAGCTGCCGAAGAGTTAGGCATTTCAGAACGAACTTTATACAGAAAGATTAAAGAATATAATATTAAAAAATGAAGTATATTAGACAAAAAGAACATAAATATGAAATTAAAAATATCTTAATCGTGTTATTTTTAATTAGCATTACTTTTATAACTTCATGTAAAAATGGTGGATATTCTTTTACTGGAGCAGAAATACATCCTGATATAAAAACAATATCAATTGAATATTTCCCAAATAGAGCGAGTTTGGTTCAGCCAAATTTAAGTAATGTGTTTACCGAAACGCTTAAAGATAAATTTGTATCACAAACCAGCTTAGAATTAGTAAATTATAGTGGAGATCTTATTATAGAAGGAGAAATTACAAATTATAAAGTTACTGCACAATCTTTTCAAGGTAATGAAACATCTGCTCTTAATCGTCTTACAATTACTGTTAAGGTTAAGTTTACAAATATAATTGAGCCAGATAAAAGTTTTGAATCTAATTTTTCAAGATATGCTGATTTTGAAAGCTCACAGAGTCTAAGTTCGGTTGAAACAGACTTAATTGATGAAATAAGTGAAGAGTTATCAATAGATATTTTTAATAAAGCTCTTACAAATTGGTAAAAATGAATAGAGAACAATTTTTAAAATATGTCACTGATTTTTCAACTCTTGATAAACAAAGTCTAGAAGAGTTAAAATTGATTATTAAAGAATTTCCTCATTTTCAAATAGCTTGGATTTTATATGCTAAGAACTTATATAATGTAAAAGACGTAAGATTTAAAAACAAATTAAAATTAGCAGCTATTCATGTTTCAGATAGAAAAATTCTTAAAAGAATAATAGAAGGTGTTGAGCCAAAAGCTGCAATTAGTTCAAAAGAAATAATTAAGCCAATAATTGAGTCAACTAATGAAGAAGTTAAAAAAGAATCATTAACAAAGGACGAAGTACAACAAAAAGAGAAAATTTTAACAAACAAACAGAATTTTGATCTAAAACCTATTAAGGAAATATCTCAAACAGAAAAAGATGGTGAAGAGTTTTCTGTAGATAGTAAAATAGAAAGTTCAGATATTATTAGTGATTTACAAAACCATCAAGGAACAAATACAGAAGAAGAAAAAGAAAAGAAGAATTTATTATCGGAAATAAACAAATCTAAAAAAAATGATATCTCTTCTGATATTTCAATTGCAGACAGAGTCTTAAAAAACATACAGGATATAAAGACTGGTGATACATCTAATGAAAACTCAGAAAGTGAGATATATAATAAAGAAAAATTAGAAGACATAATTGCACAAAGGTTAAAAGAGTTAAACATAAGCAAGAAATCGCTTAATCAAAATGATGAAAGGTCAGAGCAAGAAATAACAGAAGAAACATTAATATCTAACGAAAAACAAGATATAATAGATATAAAACAATTTACATCTAAAACAGATGTAAATATTAATAAAGATTATTCTAAACCAAATTTAAAATCTGATGATTATATCAATTTTGAGTTTGAGAGTGAGGAGAATTTAAATAGTGAAGAAAAAAAATCGAATTTAAATACAGAAAAAAAAATCGAATTAATAGATAAATTTTTATCTTCAAATCCTAGAATAGTTCCACAAAAAGATTATGTCTCAAATGGTTTGTTTTCAACGAATGTAGTACTATCTGAGGATGAAGAACTTTTTAGTGAAACCTTAGCAAAAATATATATAAAACAGGGACATTTTGAAAAAGCAATATTAACTTATGAGAAATTATGTTTGAAATATCCCGAAAAAAATATTTACTTTGCAAGTCAAATTAAAAAAATTAAAGAATTAATTAAAAATAAACAAGAATAGTTATGTATATCTTTTTCTCAATAATGATTATAATTTGTGCAGTGCTTTTAATTTTAATCGTATTAGTGCAAAATAGTAAAGGTGGTGGTTTAGCTTCAGGCTTTGGTCAGGGAAATCAAGTAATGGGTGTTAAAAAAACAGCTGATTTTCTTGAGAAAGCAACTTGGACCTTAGCAATAGGCTTAGTTGTATTTTCTTTGTTAGCTAGTTTTTCAATACCTAAACAAACAATAGAAGAACCAATACATAATGAACAACCAACGCCTAATACTCCAACAGCACCTGCAGCACCTGCAGAATAATTTATATATAATAAAATATTGAATGAAAAAAAGCATCTATTTGATGCTTTTTTTGTTTATAGATAGTTCCATAATGCGGAATAAACAAATTACAGGAGTATTATATTGAGGATCAATCCTATATTGATTAAATATTTTGTAGTTATAGTTTTTTTTACCTGAGAGTCATTTTATTGCAAAAAATAAATCATATACTAAACCAATTTTACTAAATAACGTGAGAGTTTGCCCCTATTGATTACTCTTCCAGAGTTTGAACAGTATTTAAAG
>CAYUWD010000057.1:0-21733 GCA_964448235.1 uncultured Bacteroidales bacterium
GTTATTATAAAACTAACTGGTACTAATAATTATATTCCAGATGCATTTTTAAAAATTACAAGAATAATTGGAAATACTGCTTTACCATTAATATTGATTGTTATTGGAGGAAATGTTTATGTTGATTTTAAAAGAAAAGGAGAAATTAACATAAAACTTATTTTGCTTTTTGTTGCATTAAAAAACTTTATATTACCTCTTTTTGTTCTTGCTGTAATATTAATTATTGAACCTAGAAGTTCTGTTGCTTTTCTTTTTGTTTTACTCAGTGCAGTACCTCCAATAACTGCCATTCCGATTCTTGCTAAAAAAGCCGGTGGAAAAAGTTCAATTACCAATCAATTTTTAATTGCAAGTTATATTACTTCAATAATATCAATACCTTTAATGATTTTATTGTTAAATATTTTTTTCATAATTTGATTTGTATTATTTGTTATTAGTTTTTATTTAAATTATTTGAGACTTGGATGATTAATTAACCCGCATTACAAAACTTGACCAAGTAGCATAAAATACCTAACTTTACATTTGCAGCTACAAAGCCTAAGAATATAATGGTGAGAAATCAATATTATTTTTTTCATACTTACCATTTTTTCTGCAAGTTATGAAAAAACCATCCAAAGCATAAAATATATAGAAAAAATTAAACATTAAGATGTAATACACACAAATGTTAAAACAAAATTACAATATCTTAATATTCTAATATCCTAAAATCCATGCAAACATTAATGGCGCCACAATTGTTGCATCAGACTCAACAATGAATCTTGGAGTATCTTTATCAAGCTTACCCCATGTAATTTTTTCATTTGGCACTGCACCAGAATATGATCCATAACTAGTTGTAGAATCACTTATCTGACAAAAATAACTCCAAAATGGTGTTTCTTCCCATTCTAAATCCTGATACATCATTGGAACAACGCAAATTGGAAAATCTCCTGCTATTCCACCACCAATTTGATAAAAACCAACTCCTTGACCGGAAGAATTTTCACGATACCATTCTGTTAAAAACATCATATACTCAATTCCAGATTTTACTGTTGATGTTTTAAGTTCGTTTTTTATACAGTATGACGCAAAAATATTTCCCATGGTTGAATCTTCCCATCCTGGAACAACTATTGGAAGATTTTTCTCGGCGGCTGCCAACATCCAACTATTTTTAGGGTCAATTTCGTAATACTCTTCCAAATCACCACTCAGGAGCATCTTATACATATACTCATGCGGAAAATACCTTTCTCCTTTCTCTTCGGCAGTCTTCCACTGTTTATAAATTTTATTCTGAATTCTTCTAAATGCCTCTTCTTCAGGAATACATGTATCAGTAACTCGATTTAATCCTTTTTCAAGCAGATTCCACTCGTCTTGAGTCGTTAGATCGCGATACTCAGGGACTCTTTTATAGTGCAAATGAGCTACAAGATTCATAATATCCTCTTCAAGGTTTGCACCTGTGCAAGAGATTATTTGTACCTTATCCTGACGGATCATTTCGGCAAGAGTTTTACCAAGTTCTGCTGTACTCATTGCACCCGCAAGAGTAATCATCATTTTACCACCTTCGTCTAAATGACGAACATAAGCCTTGGAAGCATCAACTAATGATGCTGCATTGAAATGCTTAAAATTATTCTCAATAAATTGCGAAATCAAGCCTTGTTTTTTCATTTTACTTTTCGAAAATATAGGTTAATAATTTATAATACAATTTGGCAGCCAGAAAGTCGGAAGCAGGAAAACCTTCGACAGGAGCCAATTCTACAATATCAAATCCAATAATATTTTTTTGTTTTGCTAACTTTTTCAATAAATCAAGTGTTGGATACCACCCCAAGCCTCCTGGTTCAGGTGTTCCTGTTGATGGAAGTATTGACGGGTCAAAATAATCAAGATCAATTGTTAGATATATATCATTACCGAGCTTATCAATAACACTTTGTTGCCAATCATTTCTTTGCGCGATATCCTCGGCATAGAAAATCTTATCTTTATTCACATATTCCCTTTCAGTAACATCCATACTCCTGATTCCTACCTGAACAAGGTTTGTATTTTTTGATGCCCAGTGTAATGCACAAGCGTGATTATACTCACTCCCAAGGTACTCTTTTCTAAGATCAGAATGAGCATCAAGTTGCAGTACACTTAGATTAGGATATTTTTCTTTAGCAGCCATTATTGCACCAATAGAAACAGAATGCTCCCCTCCTATCATTGTAAAAAGCTTATCATCTTCAAATCTAAGCTTCGCATTTTGCTTAATTACTTTTGACAATTCTTCGGCTGAAACATTACAATTCGGAGCAGAGTCCATCCACACCCCTTTTTTATACACTTCAGTATTTGATTCCAGGTCATAAATTTCCATATTTTCTGAAGCAGTCAAAAAAGCTTCAGGCCCTTTATCTGCACCTTTACGCCAGGTAGATGTTGCATCGTAAGGAACCGGCAAGAGACACACTTTAGAACTTTCGTATATTGCATATTTTTCCTCTATGCCTGCATAAGTTTTCATACCTCAAAGCTATTACATAAAAATAAACAATAATTTAATAATCGTAACCAAGAGTTTTTAACATCGACTTATAAGATTGTTCTTTAGAAAACAAACGTGTAGTAATCTTACCATCATCGTCTTTTGAAATAATAATATGTTTTGGTGCTGGCGTCAGACAATGCTGTATCCCTCCAAATCCACCTATTGCTTCTTGATAAGCTCCTGCATTAAAAAAACCTATATATAAAACATCCTCCTGATCATATGTCGGGAGATAAATAGCATTTACATGTTGTTCCGAATTATAATAGTCATCAGAATCACATGTTACACCTCCTAAAAAGACTCTTTCATAATTGGCATTCCATCTATTTATTGGCAACATAACAAATCTTTTATTTATTGACCATGCGTCAGGTAATGTTGTAATAAAAGATGAGTCAATCATATTCCATTTTTCTTTATCGTTTTGTTGTTTTTGATAAACAACTGAATAAATTGCTCCTCCACTTTCACCAACAGTAAAGGATCCAAATTCGGTATAAATATCAGGATGAGGAATATCAGCCAATTCACATGCTGTTTTCACCTGATTAATTATTTCATCAGCCATATACTGATAATCATAATCAAAATTTAAACTGGATTTAATAGGAAATCCACCTCCGATATTTAAACTTGTTAATTCCGGACAGACTTTTTTCAACTCACAATAAACACTCATACATTTATTAAGTTCATTCCAATAATAAGCAGTATCCTTAATTCCTGTATTTATAAAAAAATGGAGCATTTTTAGTTTAACTCTTGGGTTATTCTTAATATAATCAAGATAATATTTTACAATATTCTTATACCCAATTCCCAAACGAGAAGTATAAAACTCGAATTTAGGTTCTTCCTCAGATGCAATCCTTATTCCAACATTAACATTCCCTTCAACTTTCTCAAGCAACTGATTTAATTCACCATAATTATCCAATACAGAAATTACATTACCATAGCCTTCTGCAATAAGACTAGCAATATTATCAATATATGCAGGCAATTTAAACCCATTACATACAACCTCATTTTGTTTATTTAACTTACCTACATTTCCTAAGGAACGTATAAGATCAATATCAAACTGTGAACTCGTTTCAATATTAACATTATTCTTCAGAACTTCCTCTAACACAAAAGAGAAATGAGAACTTTTAGTACAATAACATTGGACATATCGTCCTTTATATTCCACTTTTGACATTGCCACATTAAAATACTTCCTTACCCTAACAACACTATCAGTTATTTTTGGCAAATAAGTAAACTTTAGAGGTGTCCCATATTGCTTTACCAAATCCATCAATGGAATATCCATGTAATGTAATTCCGATTCATTCACCTTAAATTCCTCTGTTGGGAAGTCAAAAGATTGCTCAATCAAATCTTGATACTTTACTTTCACTAATACACATTTAAGTATGTTACAAATATATCATTAATGCAAATGTAATCAACTTAGAATTATTAGCAATATTTTTTACAATCAAATAAATAAAATTGCGACAAAACAGCTTTTAATTTAAGATTTTGATTTAATATATTCTTTTGTAAACAAGCTTTTTGTATAAAGAGGAAAATCCCCTCTTTGAACCCAATTATAATAAGATGGGTCTTTTTTAAGCACTTCGGATATCTTTCTACCTTTATATTTGCCGAAATTAATTAAAATATTACTATCATCATCATACACTAAACGACCTGCGAAATCAGCATTCTTGTTGTGAGATGAAAATTCTGACACTTCCTCTATAGTATTACCAATATCCTGATATTTTTCCAGTTGAGCTTTAAACACTTCGTATGTAGCAAGAGTATCCGCTTCAGCCGAATGAGCATTTGTTAAATCTTTATCACAATAATATTTATATGCAGCAATTAAATTACGAGGCTCTTTCTTCATAAAAATCACCATTGCATCAACAAACTTACGTTTCTTTAGATCTATATTATTTTCGGCACGAATAAACTCCTCTGCAAGCATTGGCACATCAAATTTATTTGAATTAAATCCACCTAAGTCTGAATCCTCTATAAATACTGCTAATTCACTAGCAATCATTTTAAAAGTAGGCGCATCTTTTACATCATCATTTGAAATTCCATGAATAGCTGTAGACTCTTCTGATATTGGCATTTCAGGATTTACTCGATAAGTTTTAATAATTTCTTTTCCATTAGGTAGTATTTTTAATAACGAAATTTCTACAATTCTATCAGATGAAATATTGATTCCAGTTGTTTCAAGATCAAAAAATACCAGGGGTTTTCTAAGTTCAATTTTCATAATACAATAAAATAAAAAAGGGGCAGAAGCCCCCAAGATAAATAATATATATATCCTTAATTATTAATCATCATTGGCATTAATAACATAAGTATATCCTCACTTTGATTTTCGTTATCCTTAGGCAAAATAATACCAGCACGTGTTGGGTCGGACAATTCGAAAACAACCTCAGTTGTAGATAAATTATTAAGTATTTCGACTAAGAAATTTGACTTAAATCCTATTTCCATTTCATCACCGTCATATTGTGCATTTAATACTTCGTTACCAGCAATAGCATAATCAATATCCTGTGCATTAAGAGTTATCTGATTTCCTGAAATAGCCAAACCAACTAAATTACTCGCTTGGTTTGCAAATATAGAAACTCTTTTAAGGGCATTATATAAGTCCACTCTGTCAACAACTAATTTGTTAGGATTATCTTTTGGAATTACTGTACCATAATTAGGGTATACACCTTCTACTAAACGGCAAATTAGTTCGAAATTTTCGAAACTAAAGATTGCATTTTTATCATCAAATTCCAGTGTTACATCTGAAAAAGCTTTAGGTAAAACACTTTTCAAAATTGATGCAGGTTTTTTTGGTAAAATAAATGAAGCATCCTCGTCAACAGAAATATCCTTATTTGTATATCTAACTAGTTTATGCGCATCAGTAGCTACGAAGTTAATTCCAGCATTTTGCAATTCAATAAAAATTCCGTTCATTACAGGTCTTAATTCATCATCGCCAGTTGCAAATATTGATGAGCTAATACCACTATAGAGGATATCAGGAGTAATATCCACCCGAGTTACTTTATCAGCTTTTACCGATGGAATTTGAGGAAAGTCCTCACCATTTTGCCCTACTAAAGTATATTTTCCTGTTGATGAGATAATATTTATTTTTAGATCTTCAATATCAATATTAAATGTTAATGGCTGCTCGGGTAACTCTTTTAATATTTCAAGTATCTTTTTTGTATCAACAGCAATAATTCCTTCATCAGAAGATGAATCAAGATTTACTTTTGTTGTCAGCGTACTTTCTAAATCACTCCCGGTAACATCCAAAACACTATCTTTTATTTTAAATAAGAGATTATCTAAAATTGGCAATGAGTTTTTTGAACCAACTACTTTACTTACTAACTGTAATTGCTCCAACAAATGAGAACGAGATACTACAAAATCCATATAATAAATTTTTAAATTACTTATTTAACAAAATCAAAAGCTAAAAATACAAATTCTAATGATGTAAATTATACTCATAAAATTCAATTTATTCATTTTTTATGAACAATGAATGTTTAATTCTTTGCGATGATACTACAATTAGTTCTTTATCTTAAAATTATTAATATCCCAACTAATTGGGTCTAGGATATAGTATTGCATAAGAACTACTTCAGGATTATCATAAACAACTCCATACAATCTGTCAATATCCCAATCATACAAATTACCTTCATCGTCAAATGCTTTATTAATATTAGGTCTAAAATAAGTTCTAAAACTATTTATTTTACCTTCACGATCTTCTATTTCAAATTTAGCAACGACAGGTTCTTTATTAAGGCTATCTAATTTAGGTTTTTGTAATTCTTCGGTAATAAATGCCTCAAATGCAATAAATTTAATTTTTCCAATATATTCTTTAACTTTTATTGTGTCAACATTAAAATCCACATCTGATCCATTAAGTTTTGTAATTTCAAAACTATTATTACCATAATTATTTATAATAAATCCTACATTTTTTCCTTTTACGGGATATTCTACTGTAATTTTGGCAATTTGATCAAATTTATAATCAAAAATAATTCTTTCTCTCCATTCTTTTACATCTGGCAAATAGCGTACAGTGAGATAACCAGTAAAACCTGGCAAATGTGTAACAAAAGGCAATTCAGATCCTTCCATAATCATATATGTTCCTGTATTATCTGGAGTTACCCCCCCCACATAATAAGTTTTATAAAGTTTACCATTTTGATAAATTTGTGTTTTTATTCCTGTTACTGATAAATCTTTAAGAACTTTATCAAGTTTTGCTTCTGGAACAGGAGCAGTAACTTCAAGATTTCTCATTGTTGTTAAGAGGACATTAATATAGTCTTTACGTGCGGGATATTTACCATTAACCATCCATACATTATTAATTCTTTCCAGAGTAACAGAACTATTACGATCTGCAAGAAATATTTTATCAATACTAGCTGTATCTTCCACAACAAAATCTCTAAAGACACTTTTAGTTTCCCCTTTATCATGAAAATAAACAACTACGACAACACCAATTAGGACAATTAAAGCTATAAGTAATATTAGATTTGATTTTTTCATATTTTTAAAAACATTTCATTGTTTAAGACTAAATAAAAAGTAGATTTTTAAATAATTAAGTTATTAATATACCCATGCTTTACCTTCTACAAATGAATCTACATCATCGTATTGTGCTTTAATATGATATGATCCGTCAGAATTAAAATATCCCCACTTTTCGTTTTCGTCCATAAATGGGTAATATTCAGTATTATTACAAGACTTTAGCCTTTTTACAGGATGTTCTGTAAAATACTTTCCATCACAATTAAAATAATATTTAATTAGATTAAGCTCGCACATAAAATATCCGGAGTCTTCACATCCACCAAGAATTTTATCATATTTCAAAGGAATTATATAATTACCAAGAGTATCAATAACACCATATTTATCATTTAATTTAACAATTGCTCTTCCATCTTCGAAACTTGTTCCTTTATCATATATTGGTTTAATTACCCAAACATTTTCTCTATTAAAATAACCAACTCCGGTACGATCAGGTTTTGTATATGCCATAGATAATCCATCTGAAAAATCAGACATATTATTTGTTAAACTTGGAGAAAACACAACATTAGCTTGTTTATCAATAATATTGGTTTTACCATTTATCATTACCCTACACTCTCCATTACTAAACCCCGAAAATCCAGCTTGTTTAAATTGAAATGGTATCGCTATATTTCCCTGCTTATCAAAAAAACCATACTTTTCTTCTTGCCCTTCTGCCGGACATAAACAAACCAATCCTTCGTAAAACCATGGGTCACCTGTATATTTAATAGGTATAATCTCTTCTCCTTTATTGTTTACAAAGCCCATATTATAACCTTTATACACTGCGCACATTCCTTCATGGAACCTACCGATTTTTTCATAAGTTTTTTCTGTAATTCTTGCCCCGGTTTTATCAATTAAAAAATACCCTTCTGTATCAGGAAGTCTTACCCATGCAACACCATCATTAAATTTACATTTTGTGGACTTTTTAGATTCGAATTTTGGTTCTATTACAATCTCCCCATTTTCATTTACAAAACCAATTCTCCAAAAAGATTTCCCATTCTCAACAACAGAAGTTTTAAATTTTGCCATTCCATCAGAAAATGGCCAAACGTAATCAGTTTGTAACTCAAAAAGAATTTCTCCTTGTTGGTTTATACATTTATAATTTTTTTGTGCAAACAAATTATTAAATAATATTCCTGCAAATACGAGTAGAATAATTATTTTTTTCATGGCAATATTTATTTGGTTTTATAACTAATAAATTTTCGATTGTACTTAAATTTTCTAAACAAAACAACAAGCATACCAATAATAACAATTATTAATACTGGAATAAATGAATTGATATACACCCACATAAACATTTTTTGTTTTAATTTAGTCGCATTTAATGTTCTAAGCTTCATTTCTCTCATTCTAAGAGATATAAGATCATCATCTGCACAAAGATAGTTTACACAATTTACAATAAATTGAGTATTTCCTGGTGTAAACTGCTCAGTAAAATATTTATCATATCCTAATGGATAAGGTTGCTTTTTTTCTCCCATTTCGCGAACTTCGTTACGAATAAAATCTCCATCAGATATTACAATCATTTTTGTGGGTTTACTTTTTTCGATAAAAACAAACTCATCAGATTCATAGAACTCCTGCGACAACCTATTAACATAATTGGAAGTAAACACTCCTTCGAGTAATACAGCAATAGACATTCCTGGTCTGTTAAATGTTTGCATTTCAGGCTCATCACGAATAATTTCAAGATTTACTTCAACCGGATGTACGAGAGATTTTGCAAACTGAGACGTACGCAACAATATTGTCTTTTTTATATTAGGATCTTCGCCGACTGTATCTATAGAACTAACAAAATGTGTTCTCATCGGCTCAAGGTTTCTTAATAATTGATGATCAAGCAGAGTATCAGGAATAATAACCGGGAAAAAGTACCATGGCTTTGGTTCGAATTGAGGTTGTCCATCAATTGTATTAACATAAACAGGAATATTAAGACATCTTAAATCCTGTATCAAATCCGGATTTATTCTAACTCCGTATTTAAACAATTGATCATCTAAGTTTATATCATTAAGCATTGCCATTTCGAAAGGCTTTGAACTAAGAGAATCCATACTTATCTTCATCCATTCGACCAACCAGACAACTTTACCACCTTGCATTATATACTGATCAATAATAAATTTGTCTTTTTCTGTAAAATATGCTTGTGGTTTAGCAATTACGACAACAGAATATTCGTCGAGAGAATTTAAAACCTGATTCATATTTACCCTATCAATCTGATAATATTTAGAAAGAGAAGTCATAATATCATATGTTTCATACTCCCCAAGTTCTTTATGTCCTTCTAAAAATGCAACTTTTTGTAACTGTTTACTTGTAAGCATCCAAATTGCATGAATAAAATCTCTTTCTAATTCAGTTTCGGACAAGCCTTCAAACTGATTACCTGCAGTCAAATTATTATTAATAAGATTCACTGGAAACTCTTTACCATCATACTTAACTAATGCTGCTGCAAAAACCATTTTTTCTGATTTTCCACCATCATTTGCCTGACTAATATATGTAGGATTTAAACCTTTATTATAAAGTTGCCAATACACCTCCTGATTAAAGTTTGGATCATCTTCTTTAAATGGGTTTTTAAATATTACTTCAATTTTATTTGAATATAAAGAAAAATTGTCAAGAAACTCCTTAACAGTCTTACGATACCTAACAAGCTCTACAGGTAAATCATCACTTTCAAGATACACTTCTATATACACCTTATCCTCAAGTCCTTTAATAATATTTTTTGAAATTGGAGTAATTGTAAATCTTTTTTCTTTTGTAAGATCAAGGCGAAAAAACACCATAGTTGATAAAACATTAAAGACTACAATTAATAACAGGATTAATAAGGCTTGCGATATATTTTGCTTCCTAATAACCAAACGTGTTTTCTTTAATTTCTTTCCCATATATTTACCATTTTCGACTTTCTAGTCTTAATTTAGTCATAAAAACAAAAATACTTATCACGCTTAGAAAATATACAATATCCCTACTATCAATAACACCTCGACTAATTGAACGATAATGATCATTTATTCCTAATGAAATAATAAAATCAGATACTTTACCTGAAAAACCTAAAAATGCAAGATTTTCAAACCCTAAAAAAAACACATAACACAAAAGTACACTAAACAAAAAAGAAATTATTGCATTTTTAGAGAAACTACTTGCAAACACTCCAATTGCAGAATATACAGCAGCTAAAAAGAATAAACCTATATATGAACCAAAAACAGCACCATAATCTACATTTCCAATTGGATCTGCTAAAGAATGTATTGAGAAAAGATAAAACAATGTTGGTACTAACGCTATCAAAACAAGTACTACAGCCGCTAAATATTTAGACATTATTATCTGAAACTCTGAAAGAGGGCGAGTTAATAATAACTCCATTGTACCACTTCTCAATTCTCCGGCAAACATATTCATTGTTATTGCAGGTACTAAAAATAAAAACACCCAAGGAGATATTATAAAAAGTGTATCGATATTGGCTATTCCTAAATCAAAAACATTAAAATTCCCTCTAAAAATCCACATAAACATTGAATTCACCAAAAGAAAAACTATAATAACCAAATAACCGGTTATAGATGAAAAAAATTCCTTTATTTCTTTTAAAAATAATGTTACCATTTATCAAAATTTATTTATTGTCTGCAAATTTACCTTTTTTTTCTGTAACTCAAAATATGTAGAAAAATTGTTGGAAGAACATAATCAGAGGTCAGAGGTCAGAAGTCAGAAGTCAGAAGTCAGAGGGCAGAATGTCTGAAAGTGATGAATTTGAAGAAACGAGGCTGTCAAATAGAAATGTACATTTTTCTATTATATATCTAGCATTTCCCATTTACAGTTCTCTGTCTTCTGCCCTCTGACTTCTGTCTTCTGACCTCTTATTAAACTTTACCTGTTAAATAATTGTTATTTATTTAAAATCCAAATTATAACAATAAACGTATATTTGCTAATATTTATATGAAAAGATTTCTGATAATACTATTTCTATTAGTTTGTAGCCTGTTAACAAAAGCTCAGAGTTACAATTCATATTTTAACCAGTTTGACTTTAAATTGCACTATGGATTTTCTATCCCACATCATGATCATATGCAATATTTAATAAATAGCAATATTGCAATTGGAGAAATAAACTACTCAGTAAAAACAGATGGAAGTAAGCCATGGCATCACACATGGCGATTTCCTGAAATGGGAGTTGGTTATTTATTAGGAGGATTAGGGAATGTTAATATTTTTGGTTTTTCGCAATCTATATTTTGGTTCTTTGGAGTTCCAATAATTGAAACCGATAATATTTTCTTTAAATATCGTATTGGTGGAGGGCTTGCCTATTTAAGCAATAAATTTGATTATCAATCAAACTATTACAATGTAGTTATTGGTTCACATTTTAATGCACATTTATATTTTTCATTAATTTGCGATTATAAACCATTTGAGTTACCCTTATATTTTTCGGGAGGATTTACATTTAATCATTTTTCCAATGGATCAATAGAAACTCCGAATCTTGGATTAAATCAGATTACAACAAGTTTTGGAATAAAATATTTATATTCTCTTTATAATTACTCCTTACCTAAATTACAATCTCAATATATGTATAACTCTGAATTAGAGCTCTCTGCATATTATTCTGCTGCAATCAAGGAAAACTCAACTTATGAAAACAAAAAGTACTTTATCAACTCACTGAATTTTGATATAACGTCCCGAATTTCAAAAAAACGCAGTTTAGGTGGTGGAATAAATATTATTTTTGATCCTTCCTTACAAACACAAATGGAAGATGAATATAAAAATGTTTCAAACCTATTCCGGATTGGTATACATGCAATGCAAGAACTATATTTTACCGACGACCTATCAATGCTTCTATATCTTGGAACATATGCACTTAACTCATATCATCCTAATGGCAAAAAATTTTGGATTTATTCCAAACTAGGAATCAGATACACATTTGAAAATTCAGTATTTGTAAATATCAACTTAAAAACCCATACAAGTGTTGCCGATTATATAGAATTTGGTGTTGGGATGAGGTTGTATTAGAAATCTAAATCGTACATTTCTGACAAGAGTATTAGATTTTTATCATTGTGTACAAATTTGAAATTCTCAAGATCCCCAAAACTACCTAACGAGTATGATTTATTCACCAGACTATTTTTGTCTGTAAAGTATTCGTGGTACGAGGTAAACTTCCAGTCATCAACATTAAATACAAAATTGTGATGAACAGGATTCATATGAATATAAACGATTATGTTTCTAAAATCCCCATCATCTTTAATAAGTCTACGTCGTGTTCGTTGTATAAAAAGATTTCCTTTTAAGTTATAGACTTTATTATAAGAATTAGAATAAGAAACCAACCAGTTTTTCAATGCGTTTGTTGTCTTCTTTATGTATTCATTTTCATGCTTTAATAGTTTTCCATCTATCTTTTTTTGGAAATCCTTTACTCGCACAAGCATATGATAATGATTTGGCATTAAACAATAAGCATATAGCTCATAATATGGAGTCATATATTTTTTAAACCTTTTCAGGAAGTACAAATAATTATCATCACATCTAAATAGATTCCTATCTCCGTTAGCATGATTATAAATATGATAAAAATTCCCCGGTAATATTGGTGTTTTAGTTAATGACATAGTGATTACTTTGTACAAATTTAAATTATTTAATTCATAAATACAATTAGTTTTTTAATTTGGTTAAAAAGAGGTCAGACCTCTTAGCGATAAACAACTTATTGAATTAAAAGAAAAATAGTGTAAAACTGCATTCTAAATTGCACAGAGGTCTGACCTCTTAAGTCATTTAATATAAATTTGCTTTTATTACACATTTAATAAAAAACTAATTGTACCTTTGCCGCCTTATTTAAATTTATTATGTTGACATTCAAAGACTTCAAACTCAGCAAAAATATTATTTCAGCTATAGACGAATTGGGTTTTATCAACCCAACTCCGATACAAGAAAAAACAATTCCGCATTTATTAAATACTGACAGAGACCTTGTTGGCTTAGCTCAAACAGGAACAGGAAAGACTGCAGCATTTGGGTTACCTATTTTACAACAAGTAAATTCTAAGAATAAATATACTCAGTGTATTATTTTATCTCCAACACGAGAGCTTTGTATTCAGATCTCGAAAGATATGATGAATTATGCAAAATACTTACCAGAAGTAAGAGTAACTGCTGTATATGGAGGGGCAAGTATAGAAAATCAAATTCGAGACTTAAAAAAAGGATCTCATATAATTGCTGGAACACCCGGCAGAGTTCTTGATTTATTAAAAAGAAAAGTTCTAAAAATCAACCAAATCAAATTCTTAGTTCTTGACGAAGCAGACGAAATGCTTAATATGGGATTCAAAGATGATATGGATGCAATATTAGAAACCACTCCAAAAGATAAACAAACTCTTCTTTTTTCAGCAACTATGCCAAAAGAGATAAGAAATATTGCATCAAATTATATGAATAATCCTGAAGAAATTTCTGTTGGAACAAAAAACTCAGGAGCAGATAATGTTGAGCATTTTTATTATCTTGTTCAGGCAAGAAACAGATATTTAGCACTTAAACGTATTGCAGATATGAATCCAAATGTATATGGAATTGTATTTTGTAGAACACGACGAGAGACACAGGAAATTGCAGACAAACTTATTCAAGATGGTTATAATGCTGATTCTTTACATGGAGACTTATCTCAAGCACAAAGAGATCATGTAATGAATCGTTTTAGAACAAAATTATTACAAATTTTAGTAGCGACAGATGTTGCTGCCAGAGGAATCGATGTAAACGATCTTAGTCATATTATCAATTACAATCTTCCAGATGAACGTGAAGTATATATTCACAGAAGTGGTCGTACCGGAAGAGCGGGACGTAAAGGAATATCTGTTTCTATTATTCACTCAAAAGAAATCCATAAAATTCGCGAGATAGAAAAAATTCTCAAAAAACCAATCACTAAGAAAGATGTCCCCGGTGGAGCTGAAATATGCATGAAACAATTAATGGGCATGGTAGACAGAGTAGAAAAAATTGAAACCATTGATAACCAAATAGAAGAATTTTTACCCACAATTTATGATAAACTTAGTGATTTCTCAAGAGAAGACTTAATAAAAAGATTTGTTTCTGTTCAATTTAACAGATTCCTAAAATATTATAAAAATGCCCCAGATCTTAATGCAAAAGCAAAAGACAGAGATACTAGAAACGGTAAAGACGATCGCTCAAAAAGAAAAAATAACGGGAAATTTAAATTTACTAAATTTTTCCTCACTCTTGGCTCAAAAGATGAGTTAACTAAGTTCAAACTTATGGATCTTATAAACAATAATGATGAACTTGCAGGGGTAGAAATTGGAAAAATCGAAGTGTTAAAAAGTTTCACTTTCTTTGAAGTTGATTCTATAAAAGAAAAAGAAGTCATAAAAGCCTTCAACAATCGCAGATATCAAGGCAAACGGCTTAAAATTGAAGTTAAGAAAAGCGAAGGGCCACGAGCCAGCGGATCTAAAAAACACGGAAAAGAAGGCGGTGAACTAAAAAAACGTAATGACAGAAGAGGAACATCAAATAGCGATCGCAGAAGAAGATAAACTTTCAAAATACAAAAAGAAAAGTCAGGTTTTTATATCTTTGCTTAAAATTAAGCATTATGAATTGGTTTGTTTTTTGGATTGCAGTATATACCCTGCTTTTGATTTTCTTTACTATTAAGTATGTAAAGAAAAAGGATTTTGATGGATATTTAATTAACAATCGAAACACAAAACTATTACCATTACTATTTACCACCCTTGCTACATTTGTTGGTGGTGGTACAAGTATGGGTTTAATTGCAATGGGTTACGCTTCTGGTTTTGCTGCTATAGCGATTGGTTTTGCTTACGTAATTGGATTTATAATTCTTTACTTTTTTGCAGCCAAAATCCGAAAAATTGGCGCAGAACAAAAGATATATTCGTTTGCTGAATTTTTAAACAGATCATTTCTTAAAAATCATAAGCTTTCTCAATTCCCAAAAGCATTTTCGGGTTTAATAAGTGGAATTAATATTGTTATTTTCTTTTTCCTTACAGCTGCACAGTTTGTTGGTATGGCAACTCTACTTCATTTTGCTTTTGATGTAGGATATGTAGCTGCTGCAGGAATATCATTTCTGGTTGTAATTGTATATACAGCATTTGCAGGTTTATCAGGAGTTATAATAACAGACTCTATCCAGTTTGTCGTTATAATAATTATGATTATTGCCATTTTTATTCCAGGAGTTTGGTCAGACACATCAGGTTTTGAAAACTTAAAACAATTACCTCCTGATTTTCTAAATGGAACACACGAAGGTCTTGTTTTTCTTATCGCTTTACCACTTCTACTCAGCCCGTCTGTTCTGACAAGAATGGATATCTGGCAAAGGACTCTTGCTGCAAATTCAGAAAAGACAGCTAAAAGGAACAGTCTTTTGAGTGGTGCATTCATGTTGCCATTTTACATTATTTTCCCACTTGTTGGTATGGCATTAAGAGTTGATTTTGGCGCAGGAATTGATCCTGACCATGCTACACACTTATTTTTAGCGAACAATACCAATGCAATCTTTCTTGGTTTTGCAATAATCGGATTACTGGCAGCTCTTATGTCATCAGCCGACAGCTTTCTTAATATTGTTGCAATGACAGCAGTAAGAGACTTCTCATCATGGAAAACTGATGGTAAACCAAACGATAAAGTTTTCAAACAAGTACGTATTGCTGTAGTTGTATTTGGAGCTCTTGCTCTCGGCATGGCTCTTTACATGGCTGATATTGTTGAATTATTTATAGCAGGAATTACCCTCAACATTCTTTTTGCTCCTGTCACATTCTTAGCCTTGCAAAAAAAAGATGTTTACAAATATAAATTTGCAGCTTTTGCAAGCATTTTATCTGGTACAATTGTAATTGCAGCTCTCTTTACTTACGGATTTATCAGTGGAGATGATGGTATTTTGAAAATTGCATTTGTCCCGGCAACAATTGTCGCTACAATTGCGATGTTTATTGGGATTTGGTTAAAAAACAGAAAAGATAAACGCAGTATCTAACAAATAAAATAGCCCTCTAAATTCAACTAAAGGGCTATAAATATTTATTAATTTATTTATTTATATTTATTTTTCAAGCAAAATACGAATTGAATCTGCCAATCTTTTAACTCCAGTATCAATTTGTTCGTGAGTCGGGAAAGAGAAATTTAATCGCATAGTATTTATTCCACTTCCATCGCAATGAAAAACTTTACCAATTACAAATGCTACATTTTTCTCAATTGCAATTTTAAACAGCTCTTCTGAATCCATACCTTCTGGGAGGTTTAGAAATAAGAATAATCCTCCTTCTGGTTCGGTCCATGTAATTCCCTTTGGCATGTATTTTCTAAAACAATCTAACATTAAATCACGTTTAACACGATACATATCAATTGTTTTGGCAAGATTCTTCTCAAGCATTCCCTTTTCCATATATTTACCAACAGCCATTTGAAGAATTGCTGGTGTACATAAATCACTTGCTTGCTTTGCAGTAATATACTTTTCAATTATTTTTTCATGAGCAACAACCCATCCTATTCTAAAGCCTGGTGCAAGTATTTTTGAAAATGTTCCTAAAGCAACAACCCTATTGGATTTATCTAATTGATACATCATCTTTTGTTCTGCACCATCAAACCTCAACTCACGATAAGGACTATCTTCTATAACCAAAAGATTATACTTTTCAGCAATGTCTAATAATTCCTGTCTTCTTTTTTCGGGATATGTAATTCCTGCTGGATTTTGAAAATCAGGAATTAAATATAAAAATTTCGGCAAATCATTATCAGCTTCCATTTTTGCCAACATCTTTCCCAACTCTATTGGACACATACCATCATCATCAAAACGCACACCTACAGGAACTCCACCATATGCTCTAAAAGCAGATAATCCACCAAGGTAAGAAGGTAATCCACAAATAATTTTATCTCCTGGGTTTATAAAAATCTTCGCGGTTAAATCAAGCCCTTGTTGAGATGCTGTTGTAATCACAATATTTTCTACTCCAACATCAACTCCTTGCAACTTATAATGCTTAACTAATTGCTCACGCAATTCTATACAACCTTCGGTTGTCCCATATTGCAGAGCTTTAGTTCCTACATTATCCAAAATTTCATTCATACATATTTTTATATCCTCAACCGGAAATGATTTTTCGGCAGGCAAACCACCAGCAAAAGATATTACATCTGGATTTTGTGTGAGTTTTAATATTTCACGAATAGCTGATCTTTTTGCAGCAGCCATGTTTTTTGATAAAATAGAATTTAATTTATTAAGCATATCTTTGAATTTTTAGTACTCAAAAATATATAAATTTAGTCATAACAGCACTATTTATTTATGTGTTATAAAATATATTTAATAAAACAAATACGAACTCGTTAATCTGATTTATTAGCAAATGGTTTTCTATTAATAATAGATTGTCCTAAAGTTATTTCATCAGTATATTGGAGTTCATCACCTATCGCAACTCCTCTTGCAAGCATTGTAATCACAACATTTGCTTCTGACAACTTTTTACTAATATAATAATTAGTAGTATCTCCTTCCATTGTTGTTGGAAGCGCAAGAATCACTTCCTCAATTCCACCCGAAAAAACTCTGTTAATTAAAGAATTAATATTTATATCTCCAGGTCCTACTCCATCCATTGGGGATATTATTCCTCCTAAAACATGAAATAATCCATTATACTGTGAAGTTGATTCTATTGCAATTATATCGTGTATACCTTCAACAACGCAAACTTGAGATTTATTTCTGGATTTATCAGAACAAATAGAACAAATATCCGAATCAGAAATATTATTACAAATAGTACAAAACTTTGTTTCAAGTTTCATACTTTTAATAGAATTTGTAAACCTTTCAACATCTTCTTCAGACTTTCTAAGTAAATGTAATGCAAATCTGGTCGCAGTTTTTCTACCAATACCCGGCAAAACAGTAAACTGAGCTATTGCTTCATCCAAGAGTTTGCTAGATTTTCCATAAAAACTCATATTCATTAAAATTCATATTCATTATAAAATCCGGTACCATCACGATAACAACCTGAGAGCATTAGTTTATGCTTACCTGCATTATCAAACCAAATGACCCTTACAGCATTATTTTTCTTGCCTGTTATTATACCTCCTTCAATTGCCCACTGTAGATTGTTGTAATCTGTACATGTAGTCTCATATACTGGCATTGCTCTATTGAACGGAGTTGCCGGTTTAGTAACAATTTCACATTTTACGGGATACATTTCGTCATAAAGAAAATCTCGCACCTCTACACTTATAAAATCAAAAATTTCGTTCAAATTATCATTTACATCAACATGAGGACTATGTCCAGCAGATTCAATAATATGCAATTCTTCTCGTACCCCCAACTTTTTTGCTTCAATATGAATCTTCAAAGAACCATACATTTTTTCAAGAACAACACTACTAAAATTTCCTTTTATGTCTTGAAACGGAAAATCATAATCAATAGGGACAACTTTATCTGCATCTCCATGAAAAGAAATAATTGACGCATCTGAATTCTTTAATATTTCTAGATCATTAACAGCTCCCCACATATTAATTACGGCTTTAATATTGAACTTGTTATTTAAACTATTTCCAGATTCTTCAATATTTCCCTGATCATCATACAGAAAACTTTTTTTAGTAGCCTCTGGACGATTTTTATTTCTTAAATATGTAAGGTTCAAAGCAGTTACACCTCCTGCAGATGTTCCTCCAACAAAAATCATTTCAGTATTAATATTATAATCATCTGCTTTAGATACTAAGAATCTCATAGCTGCATGAGCATCCAACAAACCTCTATAGGCAGCTCTTTGGATTGATGGTCCAACAGGTTTAAATCCTAAACGATAATTAACAGATGCCGTAACATAACCCATACTTGCAAAATAATTACACCATTTTACCAAGGCCTCTGTTTTTTTATCTCCTATGTAAAATCCACCTCCATGCATTAACATTATTAGTGGACGTTTAGTTACTGTATCTCCTTTAGGCATATATATATCCATTTTCAAATCTAAATTTTTCTTTGTAATTGATGACATTACTCCTTTTTGTAAAATTTCAAAGTATGATTCATTTTCTAGTGGATAAGAATCCCAATATCCTTTTGCATTTCCATATTTTACATCAGTTTCTACAATAACATTGTCAAAAACCTTATGCATATATCTAGCAGGATATTTATTTAACTCTTGTGGGATATACATCTTAAACTCAAGATATTTACTCCATTTAAAATTTCTAAAAATTTTTAAAAATTTATCATTTATTCCATACTTTCCAATGATTTTATTTTCCAAAATAAGAAAATCGAGTTTCAATTGTACAGTTTTATTCTCAAAATTCACAATATAACTTTTGCGTTTTTTTGTTATTTGAAACGGCTTTTTATCTGCAAAAACAGAATTATTATCAACAATAAAATAAAAGCCTTCTGCATAAGATTCCTGAACCTTATTAAACTTTATATAGTATAAACTATCTTGTATTTTCCCATAATAAAAGTTCTCTGTACTTAATTTTTCCAGATTAAAAATTAAACCCTGGATAGGTTGTGAATTCACTTCTTTTGCAGATATTAAACCAAAGAATATAATACCTAAAACTATAACAACTTTTTTCATTTAATATTTTTTTGTAAAAGTAAATTAAAACAGTAACATTTTAACAATAAATGTATGAAAACTTTTAAATAAAACAGTTGTCTGAGATTAATATTATTCTGATAATTACAAAAACTTATATTATGAATCCGTTATTTATTCTGACAATAGTCTTATCATACTTTACTCTTCTTATTATTATATCATTTTTTACATCAAAAAATGTTAACAACGAAGGATTTTTCCTTGGTAATAGAAAATCACACTGGTATGTAATCGCATTTGGTATGCTTGGATCATCAATATCAGGTGTCACATTTATTTCTGTTCCTGGTTGGGTACAATCCACAGGAATGACATATATGCAAATGGTAGCCGGTTATTTTTTAGGATATATTGTTGTTGCTTTTGTATTACTCCCATTATATTACAAATTAAAACTAACATCAATTTATACATATTTAGAAGTTCGTTTTGGAAAAAAATCGTATAAAACCGGAGCTTCCTTTTTCCTATTATCAAGAACGATAGGTGCTGCTTTTAGACTATACATTGTTGCTAATGTTCTTCAAATTACAATTTTTAATCAATTGGAAATCCCATTTTGGGCTACTGTAATTATTACCATAATACTAATCTGGCTCTATACATTTAAAGGGGGTATAAAAACAATTATCTGGACAGATACTTTACAAACCTTATTTCTCTTTTCAGCCTTAATTGCGACAATAATTATTATTACCAAAGACTTAAATTTTGGATTTAACGACACTATAAAAGCAATTAGTGATAATCCAATGTCAAAATTATTCGAATTTAAAGACTGGAACTCTACACAACACTTTGTAAAACAATTTATTAGCGGCGCACTAATAACAATTGTAATGACCGGATTAGATCAGGACATGATGCAAAAGAATCTTAGTTGCAGAAATCTGAAAGATGCTAAAAGAAATGTAATCTCATACGGTTTTGCTTTTATCCCTGCAAATATTTTATTTCTATCTCTAGGAGTTTTGTTAATGATATATGCTAATCATCATGGAATAAATCCGGAATTGATTCAGGGAGATGATTTATATCCATATATTGCAACTAATCTACTGGGGCCAATTGTATTGAGCTTATTTTTAATAGGTCTAATGGCATCAGCTTATTCCAGTGCAGATTCTGCATTAACAGCATTAACAACTTCTTTTACAGTTGATATTTTAGGAACAAAACATAAAACTGAAAAAGAAATTAAAAAAACACGAACTAAAACACATATCCTGTTTTCATTATTACTTGCTCTAGTAATTGTTGTTTTTAATATTATTAATGAAAAAAGTGTAATTGATGCAATTTTCACAATTGCGGGATATACCTACGGGCCACTACTAGGTTTGTATGCATTTGGTCTTTTTACAAAATACCAAATTAAAGATAATGCTACTCCGTTTATTTCAATTTTAAGTCCGATAATTTGTTTTATCATATATCTTATACTAAAAACTCAAACTGGGTACAAAATGGGATATGAATTACTACTTCTAAACGGATTATTAACATTTATTGGATTACTAATTTTTAAAAAGAAATAATTTTAACATTTCAAAAACACAACCTAATCAAAATTTAATAATACCTAAAATCCGCAAGTAAATAATTTTGTTTTTAAATTATTCGATTTTAG
>CAYUWD010000058.1:0-21666 GCA_964448235.1 uncultured Bacteroidales bacterium
CAGCTAAAGAAAGAATGGAAGATTCTGAGATAGACTGTAAAGACTGGTTCTTCTGTACTAAGAAATTAGATAAAGAAAAAGTTTTAAAAGCAGTACTAAAGAAATAATCATATCTCTCTAAACTAAGTAAAAAGCTATCAAATTTGGTAGCTTTTTTTTGTAACCTTTCATTGTCAATAATCGTAAATTCTAAACAATCAACTTATTCAAGCATGTTTATAGAAAATAATCTTTATAATTATTATCAAAAAAACCTTTTGGAAGGCAATAGGCAAGAATGTTCAAAGATTGTAAAGAACTTACTGGAATCTAAAATTTCGATACTTGAAATTTATGAAAATCTTTTTAGAAGATCGCTGCATGATGTTGGGCGACTTTGGGAATACAATAAAATTTCTGTTGCAATCGAACATATGGCAACATCAATTACCGAATCTATGATAAATATTACTTACCCATATATGTTCATGCAAGAAAAAAATGGCAAAAAAGCTATTATAGCTTGCGTATCGGGAGAGTACCACCAAATTGGTTCTAGGATGGTTGCAGATTTTTTCGAAATATATGGTTGGGATAGTTATTATGTTGGTGGTAGTACTCCAACAAACGAGTTATTTGATATGATAGAAACAAAAAGGCCTGACATATTAGCTATCTCTATAAGCATATTCTTTAATATGCATTCCTTAATAGATTTAGTTTCTCAAATAAACTATACATTTCCAAATTTAGATATTATAGCCGGTGGTCAAGCATTTAATCACGGTGGATTTAATTCATTCTCAGGTTATAAGAATGTTCAAATAATAAGCGATATTGAAACATTAACAAAAGAAATTCTTGCGAATGAAAGCATTTCATAAAATACTTGAAACTCACATATTAGAAAACTCTAATTGCTTATATTTATTAGTCAATAAACAAGGGCTGATTGAGGAAACAAACTCAAGTTTAAACGAACTGGTTGGGCAAGACATTACCAATAAGCTTTTTAAGGATACCTTTATCAATTTAAGCAATCTAAGTCTTGCACAATTAGCAAGCGAAAACTCAAATAAACAGTTACTAAACCTCCCCGATGCAGACAACATGCCAGTGAGTTATTATTTTAATGTTTATGAAGAAGATAATAAATATATATTGATAGGTGAACCTGATATTGCGTCAACTGAGCTTTTAAGAAAAAATCTTATAGAGATAAATCACGAGTTAAACGATTTAAGCAGAGAATTACAAAAAAAGAATGTTGAGCTAAATAAGCTCAATGAAGAAAAAAACAAGTTTATGGGTATTGCTGCCCACGATTTAAGAAACCCAATTGGCGTTATAATGGGTTATGCTGATTTTCTACTTTACATCATGAAAGGCAATATTACTGATGATCAAAAGAAAATGTTGGAAACGATCTATCAAACTAGTCAGTATATGTTAAACCTCCTTGAAGATTTACTTGACTTAAGCAATATTGAATCTGGCAAACTTAACCTTAAGCTGGAAAGTCTAGACATAAATGAGATAATAAAAAGAAACATTGAACTAAATGAGGTAATAGCAAAAAAGAAAAATATCAATATTGTTTTCGAAAACTATGACCTTATACCTAAAACGCTATTCGATAAAAATAAAATAGAACAAGTGCTTAACAACTTAATCTCAAATGCCATAAAATATAGTCCAGAAAACACAAGCACAAAAGTATACAGTTTTATCAGCGGAGATAATATTACTGTTGCAGTTGAAGACGAAGGACAAGGAATTCCGGAAAAGGAACACAAATTATTATTTCAACCATTTACAAAACTAAGTGTAAAAGCAACTGCTGGAGAAAAATCTACAGGATTGGGTCTAGCTATTGTTAGAATAATAATCAACGGTCATGGGGGAAAGATTTGGGTGGATAGTGAGCCGGGCAAAGGATCGACTTTCTATTTTTCATTACCAATTAAATCAAAAACTAAATAATATGAACAAATTACATCTTGAAAAAACGGCAAAAGCATTAAAACAGCCATCAGAGAAAGCAGCAAAAGAGTTTATTGACAAAAAAGAGCTTATTGCTGAAGAAATGAATAAAATAATGTCAGAGCGTGAAGATGTTATAAAAATGGTTGGAGAAAACAATGTTGACATGATGGAAGACAACCATAGAAATCATGCAAGATTTTTAGCTTCGGTTTTTATGGATTACGAACCTGATGTTCTAATTTAAACTGTTCTTTGGGTATATAGAGCATACAGAACACATGGTTTTAATCTTGCATATTGGCCTGCTCAACTAGACCAATGGGTAATTCTTCACAAAAAACACTTAAGTGCAGAAACATTTAATGAGATTTATCCTTTTTACGACTGGATGATTGTGAACCAGCCTGCTTTTGTTGCTGAAAGTGATAAAAAGATAGAGGGTTAGTTCTCAACTTTTCAAAATATAATATCTTTATCTTAAAAGTCTTCAAATCCATCATTAACTTTATATAGGGTATGATCTATTTGAGCCCAAGCTCCAAACCCACAATTTGGACTACCATTATCTTTTGCATAAACTGTTTTATTCTCAAATGAAAATGTAATCATACATTTCTCAAATCTTGCATCAGAAATATAAATATACTTATCCTGATCTTTAAATGCAATCCCTTCTGCCCCAGCCCAATGTGCAGTTGGTCCAAAAATCATCTCTATTTTAAATCTCAAACTACCATTCTCTAATTCTTCAAAAATAGCCGTACCTCCACTTTCGATTAAATCAGGCGGATATGATTCATCTGGAACTAATGCATAGGATAATGAATAAAACGCAACTTTATATGTACCGGTAATTTCATCAGAACATAGCTGAGGGTAAGATTCATATGTTCCAACAGCAAGTAGGCTTTCGTCTCCACTTGTTATTGAAAGTTCAACATCAAAATGCTTACTATTTCCATACCATTTACCAACAAAAGTATCATCCGTTCTTTCTAAATAAAAAGTTCCGGTATTCTTATCATTATAATACTCTTTAATAATAAAAACATTATCATAAGCTTTGCCTTCTATACTCAAATAGTTTTTCTGACTAAGATATCTGTATTTCCCGGTAAAATCACCAGTAAAGAAGTCTATAGGGTCAATGTACATTTCAATATCGTAACCACCAACATTGCCTGTAAGTTTTGGTAATTCATCAGCATAAGACTGAGTATAACAAAACAGAAAGATTGTTATAACATAAATAATCTTCTTCATTTTAGTAATATTTTAATTCTCTATTTTAATTCCAAAGTCCCCTACCTTTTTCAAAGAGTGATCCATATATGCTTTGGCTCCAAAGCCACATGCAAAACCATTATTTGATGTTGCATAAACACTCTTATTCTCAAATTTAAAAGTGATTTCACAATTTTCTTCTGTTTCCCATTCATTTGCTGAATACAAATAAACATCTCCTTGTTTTACAGCAATACCTTCTGCAATTGCAAAGTGATATGTCGGACCACAAATAAGTTCTATTTCGAATTTAAGGCTTCCATCCTCAAGTTCTTCAAATGTAGCAGAACCTCCATTAAAACCTAACTCATATACAGGATTATCTTCTGTTGCGAAGTAGTCATTAATAAAGAAATACTCTGTGCGATAAGTCCCAGAAATATCACTATTACATTCTGCAGAAAACTCTTCAACTCCTTTTACATTAAAATAGCTTTTATCTCCATCCTCAACATTTAATTCCACCTTTAAAGCCTTTTCATTATTTGTCCACCAACCAATAAGCTGATTATCTACATTTTCGAGATAAAATGTTCCTGTTTGTTCATCATTATAAAACTCTTCCATATAAATTACATCTCCATAATTATCCCCTTTTAATATCAAATAGTTTTCTTGACTCAAGTATTTATATTTCCCTGTTAATTGCCCTGTTTCATAATCGGATGTTTCAATAATCATCTCAACATCATAACTGCCAACATTTCCGATTAATTTCAAATTATCAGCTAAGCTGGCAGTATAGGTTAACAAACTTATTATTACAATTGCAAATACTTTTTTCATGTTATTTTATTTTATCCATTATCATTTTGTATTACTCAATTTTAGTCAGTGCAAGTTTCTTACCTTAATAAGTTTATGATCCACATAAATCTGGTCATCAAAACCACAATTTAACACATTTTGAGATTTTATTAAAACAGACCTATTTTTAAACTTAAAACTTATCTCACACGACTTTTCATCAACTGTATCAGATTTATACACATAGGTTTTATCTTGCTTTATGGCAATCCCACTTACACTTGCCTTATGGCAATCCATACCACACACAACAACTAACTCAAACCTGATTTTACCATCATCAATATCAACAATATTAGCAACTCCTCCATTTAAGCTGATTTTATAATCCTGTTTCTCGTGAGTAAAGTTATAATCGTTTATAAAATAATTTTTTATCATGTAAACCCCTGAAATTACCTTATTCGTGTTCAATGAATGTTCATTAATACTCATTAATTCAAAAAAATCTCTTTCGTCGTTTACAATCTCAAGTTCTACGACTAAGCATTCTTGTTCAATTACCCACCATCCATTGAGAAAATTACCGTTTTTTTCGAGAAAATATTTACCAGATAGTATTTTATCATAAAACTCCTCAATATAAATTACTGTTCCATAGTTCTTCCCTTCAATATTATATCGTTTGCCATGACTGTTAAAATATTTACCAAAATATTCTCCATGATAGCAGTAACCTCTGATATCTCCTGAAGAATAATTTGATTCTTCCATAACCATCTCTACAGACTTTCCTCCAACAGTTCCAATAAGCTCAACTCTAGTTGAAAAACCAGAAATGGTTGCCGAAAAAATAAAAATTAATATTAAGAATATTCTTTTATTATTAAACATAAATATTACTCCTCAATCTTTAATCTTGATTTTGGACCAACCCGAATAGGTACATTCAACATCATGTTCATTTTTACAGCATTCCCTTCAACCAAAGCCGGATTAAACTTCATATTTTGCAAAATTCTGGTAAATTCTTCATCCACGCCATATCCCAAACCTGATATTATTGAAATCCCGCTAACAGTCGAGTCTGGTTCAATATCAAAACTCACCATAATTTCACCATCAACTAATGCGTCAATGGCTTCTTGAGTATATCCCATTTGATTCCAAACATCAACAATAAAATTATTCATTCCGCCCGGATACTCTGCATCTCTGTTATAATCAACATCCATATTTTGCGGATCTGAATAATCCTGAGAGAACCCAATTAACCAAACACTTAAAGTAAAAAATAACAATAAAACCTTTTTCATGATAATAAGTTTTTTAACAATATATACTTTAGCAAATATCGTACAATTTTTAATCATATTACTAATAATTTAAATAAACAGTAAGGATAAATTCAACTTTTTTAAAATTCACTTAAACATTCTGCTTTTAGTAATTGTTTTCTATGCTTATCTGCATTAAGTTTATCAAAAGGTTAAAAACAATAATTTTAATGATTTTAACTATCTTTGCCAAAAAATAATAATTGTGATTTTTCCTCAGAATTTTGAAAATAAAATTGGGTTTGATGTAATTCGTAAAAAAATAAAAGCAAATTGCAAAGGTGATTCTGCACGTATTTTGGCAGACGATATTTCTTTTTCGACAAATGCAGACTATATCAGACAAAGGCTATGTGAAACTGAGGAAATGATTTCTATATACAGACTCAAAGATGACTATCCGGTTAAAGAATATCCTGACATCAACAATAGCACTTCCAAACTAAAGGTAAAAGGCGCATACCTACAGTTAAATGATCTGATAAATATTCGTATTGTCCTTGAGCAAAGTAAATCATTAATAGCTTTCTTCAAAAAAGATGACAAAAATGATTTCCCAGTTCTTAAAAAGAAAGTTAAAGATCTTGTATTTCCAAAATATCTGCACGATAGATTGTCTTCAATTTTATCAAAAAATGGAACAATAAAGGATAATGCATCCCCAAAACTAAAAGAGATTAGACGAAACTTAAACGACTCTCAAAGCAATCTTACTAAAAGCCTAAATACTATTCTTAGTAAATTCAGGAATAGCGGTTGGGTAAGTCGGGATCTTTCAGCTACAATGGTAAATGGCAGACTTGTTCTACCTATTGAATCGACTTTTAAACGAAAAGTAGATGGTTTAATTCATGATGAATCTGCAAGCGGAAAAACATCTTATATTGAACCAAGAGAAGTAGTTAATTTAAACAACACAATTCGTGAACTGGAATTAGAAGAAAGTCGCGAGATTCAAAAAATATTAGCTGAAATTACAGAAGAATTTCGGCCTTATGAGGAAGAACTTTCAAAAGTATCTTACTTAGTATCTGAATTTGACCTGATACGTGCAAAAGCAGTATTTTCTGCTTCCATAGATGCTATTAAACCCGGAATTGATAAAAACCCAATACTGGAAATTGATCGTGCAAGACATCCACTACTTTATCTTAGCTTTAAGAAAGATAAAAAAGAGGTTGTTCCAATATCATTTAAATTTGATAATGATTACAGAATCCTTTTAATAAGTGGCCCAAATGCCGGAGGTAAAAGTGTTAGCTTAAAAACTACAGCATTGATATCTTATATGTTTCAGTGTGGTTTACCTGTTCCTGTTGGGGGCACAACGGTTATGGGTATTTTTGAAAATATCTTTATCGATATTGGCGACCAACAATCTTTAGAAAATGATTTAAGCACATACAGTTCTCACCTTACAAACATGAAGCATTTCCTAAAAAATGCTAATAATAAAACTCTTATTCTAATTGATGAGTTTGGTTCCGGAACTGATCCGGTAATTGGTGGGACAATTGCAGAATCTATTTTAGAAGAATTAAACGAAAAAGAAGTTTTTGGTGTTATCACAACTCACTACTCAAACCTTAAGATTTTGGCTTCAAACACTCCCGGAATTCAAAATGCTGCTATGCTTATTGATCAAAATAAAATGGAGCCGACTTTTATTTTAGAATCTGGCA
Source organism: uncultured Bacteroidales bacterium (assembly GCA_964448235.1). GTDB lineage: Bacteria > Bacteroidota > Bacteroidia > Bacteroidales > ML635J-15 > Bact-19. Next base: position 7,016 of record CAYUWD010000058.1, read on the forward strand.
TCCCGGGAAGTTCCTATGCTATAGAAATTGCTCAGCGTACTGGTTTGCCACAAAGCATAATTGATAAGACAAAGGAAAAGGCAGGCTCTGATCAAACCAACATGGACAAATTTCTCAGACGTGTTTTGAGAGACAAGAGGTATTGGGAGCGTAAACGACATCAGATCAGAATTCAGGAGAAAAAACTGGACGAAATTGTAGAAAAGAATCTTGCTGAACTTGAATCCTTAAAATCAAAGCGTAAGAAAATCCTTGAGGAAGCACGCAAAGAGTCTGAAACGATGCTTAACGATGTCAATAAGAAAATTGAAAATACAATTCGTGAAATAAAGGAAAACAAGGCAGACAAAGAAAAAACAAAAGAAGTTCGCAAAGAGATTCAAGAATTTAAAGAAGAATTCAAAAAATTTGCTTCAGATCAAAACGATGAAATAGGAAGAAAATACGAACACTACAAGAAAAAACAAAAAGAACGCGAAGCCAGAAGAGCAGAAAAAAAAGGCCAAAAAGAACAGAAGGAAATAGAATACGTAAAAATTGACGAAAAGAAAATAAATATCGGCAGCAAAGTTCGTATAAAAGGTCAGGAAGTTGTTGGAGAAGTTACAGATATGGGCGACAAAAATGCGGTTGTCAGCTTTGGCAATATGTACACCAGCGTATCGAAAGACAGACTCGAAAAAGTTAGCGAAACTGATTTCAAAAAACAGACAAAATCGGGTCCGGGACTTCATTTTAATTACAACGAAAAAGTTCTTAACTTCAAACCATATATTGATGTTCGTGGTGAACGTGTTGAGGATGCTATAAGAATGATTACAGACCTTGTTGACGAAGCTATAATGCTTGATTTTAAAGAATTAAAAGTTCTTCACGGAAAAGGAAACGGGATTTTAAGACAACATATCAGAGACTACCTGAGAACTATCAAACAAGTTGAAAGATGTTATGATGAAGATATTCGCTTTGGTGGAGGAGGAATTACTATTGTTAAGTTGAAGTAAACATTCTAAATTTATGAAAAAGCTTATAATTCCAGGTCTTATAATTTTATCCTTATCTATTTTCAGCTGTAAAAGCTATTATATCCCGGTTAATAGTTTTAAAAGTCAATTTACAGATATTGATTCAACATCATTAAAACCTGTAATTGTAAAAGATCCGGCAGGAACAAGGCATGTATATCTCGCAAATCCAATTGACTTCATTTACTGCGAGGATAAAGACGGAAATCAGCATAAACTACAAAATAACCCATCTATTGAAATTCGATTTACTGATTACAAAAATAAAAGAACGGTATTTTACTTTGACAGAGTTTTTATGAACGATTCTGTTATAATAGGTTACAGATCTAGATTTGCAGGACTAAAGCAAGAAATTCCAATTAAGGATGTAATTAAAATTGAAGTACAAGACGGACAGAAAGGCTTTTTTAATTTAGAAAGATAAAAATTGACAATAAACTTTACAATTTCTTTTTTGAAATGATTATCACCCTAACAACTACCTTTGCCACAAATTTATAGTCATAAAATGACTGACATTGACAATTAAATTGTATTTTTGATATGAAAATTATAAATCAAATTAAGTATTTATGTTACTCTCCCAACATTAATAATTATGGCAAAACAGCGAATATTTATAAGTAGTGTACAATCGGAATTTGCAGCTGAACGTCAAGAATTACACGATTATATATTATCTGATTCATTACTTGGCAGGTTCTTCGATCCATTCATTTTTGAAAACCTTCCTGCAAGTGATCAGAGTACAGATGCTGTATATTTGCATCAGGTTGAGCAATGTCAAATTTATTTGGCGTTGATAGGCAAAAACTATGGTTCACAAGATGCAAATGGGATTTCACCAACTGAACATGAATTTAACCATGCAACAACTCATTATAAAACAAGATTAGCTTTTTTAACAAAACATCCTTCAAGTGAAAGAGATGAAAAAGAAAATAAATTCATAGAAAAAGTTCAATCTGTCTTAGTTCGAAAGAGTTTTTCTACTATAGATGAATTGAAGTCAGCAGTTTATGCTTCTTTAGTAAATTATTTAATCGAAAAAGAAATTATTCGAACAGGTCCTTTCGATGCAAGTTTACATCCATCAGCAACTATCTCAGATATAAATACAGATAAAGTTATTGAGTTTGTTCGTGTAGCAAGATCTAAAAGAGGCTTTCCATTGCAGGAATCAGCACCAATACAAGAAATCCTCACACATCTAAACCTTATAAATGAAGATAGATTAACTTTTGCAGCAATTTTATTATTTGGTAAAGAACCACAACGATTTTTTATAAACTCTGAGATCCGATGTGCATATTTTCATGGAAGTATTGTCGAAAAGCCTATTCCATCATATAAAGTTTTTAAAGGTGATGTATTTGAACTTGTCGATCAAGCGGTTAACTTTGTCCTTTCAAAATTAGATTATTCGATAGGTACTCGATCTGAAGATATTTCTATTCCTGGTAAATATGAAATACCGAAAGAAATTGTCTCCGAAATAATAGTAAATGCAGTAGCTCATCGTGACTATACGAGTAATGCAAGTGTTCAGGTAATGCTTTTTAGTGATAGGTTAGAAGTAATAAACCCAGGGGTTCTACCATTGGGTTGGACAATAGAAAAGCTTAAAAAAGCTCATTCCTCTGTACCTGCAAATCCATTATTGGCAGAACCGATGTATTTAAAAGCTTATATAGAACGCCTTGGAACAGGAACAATGGATATTGTTCGTATTTCTCATGAAAACAACCTAAATGAACCTGATTTTGAGCAAAATGAATCGTTTAAAGCAATAGTTTACCGACCAAGTACCGACCAAGTACCGACCAAGTACCGACCAAGTACCGTAGAAGTTCTCAATTTATTAAAAGTTATGGATGGTGAAATGAGTAGAAAAACTATTCAAGAATCACTAGGCTTAAAACACAAGGGTAATTTTAGAGAGAATTACTTAGAACCAGCTTTAGAAAATGATTTTATTAAAATGAAATATCCGGACAATCCAAATCACCCAAAACAAAGGTACTTAATCACGGAAAAAGGGAAGAATGAAATACAAAATAATATGTAAACCTCAAACCCATGAATAAAAATAATCTTATCAACAAAGCACTAGTCTTATTTATCCTACCAGCAGTTTTAATTTCATGTAGCCTATTTACCTAAGATGAAGTCGGCAGGCTTGAAATTAATAAATTAAGCACAGAAGACAATATTGAAATTTCTGAAACGAATATAGACATAAAAGCCGGAGATGAAACCACGATATGGACCGATATGGATCTGGAATACGATGGAAACATAGAGTTAAGGCATTATCTGGAAGTTTCCTTGGAAGATGAAGTACTAAAAGAAATCGAAATTGACCCATTTAATAAAAATGTTACTTTAAACGAGGTAAAAAAGTCTATCAATGGCAATACTAAATGGAAATTTTCCGGAAAAAGCAAAGAAATTACCTTCGATAAAGATGGAAAATACACTTTTTAAGCTTATTTAATATCAGAAATTAATGAAGATATTATAATAAAACAAGCTGATTTAGTGTTTAAAAAGTGATTCTAAAATTGATTTATCAATTTATTGTCTAATAAGTATTATAAACACTTCATATATTATGATAAAAAAAATTACTCTCTTTTTATTTTGCATATCCTTTCTTGGCTCAGCTTATGCACAAAAATATAACACTCAAAAACTAAGCGTAGTTGCTAAAATTTGGGGCGAGTGCTACTTATTCCATCCATCGGTTATTAGAGCTGATCAAGAAATAAATTGGGAAAAGCAATTAGTCGACTTTCTTCCACTTTTGGAAGAAGCAAATTCAAATGAAAAATTCATTTCTTTGATTAATTCAAACCTCTTGGAAGGATTAAACGATCCTTTAACTCAGGTACAAAAGCCTCAACAAGCTAATATAAATTCTATTTCAGAAATTAAAACATCTGAAAATTTTGATTACTTAAAAATCCCTACGGAAAATTTTCTTAATATGTCGGGTTTAGATTTTTTAGAATCAAAAATTACAGATAAAAACAGTAGCAAACCTTTAGTTATCGATTGTAGAATAAGTACTCCTTTAGAAATTGATTTTCATACATACACACCATTCCATTTTATGACATCTATGCTAATTAACGAAAAAATCACTCTAAGCTCTTCAATCTCCAGAGAACATTTTGGTTGGGATGAATACAATGATTGGTGGTTTTACGAACAAAGATGGAAAATATCACATGATGATATACAACAGAAAAACAATAATTATTTATTTCCAGTAAAGTCTTATCAAGAAGAATTAAGTCAATATGAATTAAACTTTAACTTGGAAAAATTTATCCCAATAACAAGACCGATATACTTTGTTGTAAATAAAGATTTTCTTTCATATTATTATTCCTTAGTACAGTCTATTCAATCAAACAGAGAAAACACATTTGTTATTCTGGAAAACTCAGGACATGTATACTCAGATATTCACAACATAAACAAATACGACTTTTCTGATTTTGAATTTACTCTAAATAATTCTTACTATTGTAATCATGCGTCAACAGGTTTAGGTGACATACTAATTGTTTCAAAAATCTCTTTATTTGAGATAGAAAATTTTATTAAATCAACCTCTCAAAAAACAAATAGCAAAAGTGATTTTTCCCTAGAAATATCTCCTAAGAAATATTCAAATATAACATCAGAATTAACTATTGAAGAAAAAATTCTGGGTATAATTAAAACATGGACAATTGTTAAATATTTTTATCCATACATTAATGAATGTTCAATAAATTGGGAAGAATCTCTTAATAAATATTTGGAATTAGCACAAGAAACAAAATCAGACAAAGAGTATTATCTTCTTATCCAAGAAATGATGGCATCACTTAATGACTCTCATGTTTCTACTTACCATTCTTCTATACTTGATTTTTCAAAAATATTTGTTGTCCCTATTCAATTTGAATGGATCGAAGACAAAGTAATTATTACAGCGATAGACAGTTCGATACACGCTAACATTAATATTGGGGATGAAATTATCGCAATTGACAATCGCACTATTGAAGAAATTATTAAAGAGGAATCAAAATTTATTTCTTCAAGTAATAATCAAGGACTAATATCAACGATTTTTAACACTGCATATTTTGTTGGTGAAGAAGGTAAAAACATTAAATATGAAATTATCAGCAAAGGAAAACAAAATACAGTTAACCTACCTAGAACAAAGTATGTGTTTGAGTTTATGGGTAAAGATGATACCAGAAAAGGAAGTAATATATTTGATAAAAATATTGGATATCTAAACCTTGCATCCTTGACTAACACTTCAGATTTGGAAAGTAAGTTATTCCAAATGTCAAATACAGATGCATTAATTCTGGACTTAAGAAATTCATACCCAACAGCAGATTACCAACATTTCTTACAGATGTTATGTCAATCTGAACTAACTATAAGGCAAAGTGAAGTTCCAATAATAACTGCTAAACGAGAAAAAACTTGGCAATTTAGCAAAAGCCACATAAGTCCTATTGAAACATTTTCATATGATAAACCAATATTTGTTTTAATTGACAAATCAATGATTAGCCGCCCGGAGGATATTGCTGTAGCACTAAAATCATTACCTAATACAATTTTTGTTGGAGAACAGACTCAAGGAACAAATGGTGAAATGACTAAAATTCATCTACCCGGAGGTGGTGAAACATCATTTACCGGACAAAAAATTAAGTTTGGAGATGGCAGTGAGTTTCAACACATTGGTATCATCCCTGACATCAAAGTTGAAAGAAGCATTTCTGGAGTAATTTCAAATAAAGATGAAATCCTTGAAAAGGCTATTGAAATAGCCAACTCAAAATGATTGATGTTTTGAATAAGAGAATTTTAAGTAAATTTCAAATTTATGCTCAAATCATTACCTTTGCCACAAATTTGTAATCTTATGATGATCGACATAGACAATAAAATTGTACATATAGATATATTTGAGAAAAGCTTTATCTGTGACATTTGTAAATGCAAAGGCATTTGCTGTGTAGAGGGTGATTCCGGAGCTCCACTAGAGGAAGAAGAAGCAAAAATAATTGAAGATATCTTACCAAAGATATATGATAGCTTAACTGATGAAGGTAAATCAGTAATTGATGAACGTGGTACCTCCATGATAGATATTGAAGGGGATTTAACAACAACAATTTATGGTAATTCAGGTGCTTGTGTTTTTACTCAATACGATGATAATGGAATTGCCTACTGTGCAATCGAAAGAGCCTGGGAACAAGGAATTGTTGATTTTCGCAAACCTATTTCTTGTCACCTCTACCCTATCAGAATAACAAAATATAAAGATTTTGATGCCATAAATTACAACGTTTGGGATATCTGCAAAGATGCTGTTAAACTTGGCAATAAAGAAGGTGTGAAAATTTATCAATTTCTAAAGGAACCTCTTATTAGAAAATACGGTAAAGAATGGTACAAAGACATGTGTAATTGTGCTATTGCATTAAAAGAAGAGAGAGGGAAATAAACTAGAAGTAAACATTCTTCAAGACCAAAAAACCGTACATAGAAAACACGAACAAAACAATAAGGATTATTCCGGGTTTTTGAATTGGTTCGTTCTTAACTATCCTGAATTCGACAATTAGTTCTTCCTTGGCAAAGTGGATATACGCAACTAATACTCCTAGAATAATTATCAGCTTTTCTACTACCTCAAACAAGTGTATATTATTAAAGTGTAAGCCTAAAATAAATAATGAACCAAAGATAGCCGGCAATAAAGCTATTCTTGTATATAGCCTTCTTCTTTGCCTATTCGAGCTAATAAAATCAAATCCTGGCGACATTCTTAGAAATTTAATATCATTTCCATAGTTTAAAAGGACAATAAATGGCAAACTCAAAACTGCCACAACTATCATTAGCCAATATGGAAAATACATCCAGTTTAGTGCATGATATATTTCTCTTCGGAAAGGAATATCACGTAAAAACATCCCTGCTGACTGACTAATTGACAAAACAAATAGCGACCTAAAGGTCTTGGGTTTGGTGTAATCGGTTAAACTATAATTTTTATTTTTGCTTTAAAAAGCATGATAAAATTAGACAATAAGTTTACATCTGATTTCAAAGACCATATAAAATTCAGTTACAGTTTTTTCGATCGCATAATCGTTCGTGGTTATATTATTAGGATGTTTAGTCCTGCTAATGTTATCGTTTTATTACGCAATTTAGGTTTTTCTAAACACTCCAACGGAGTATTTAAACTATTATCTAACCAATTAAATAACCACATAAAGAAGCTAGCTACAAGACTTGACGTTCCAATTTTATGGAGAGAAAATCATGGTGGGAAAGAAATGAAAATGCAATCTTATGTAGAAGAAAAATATTTTAACACAAATAAAATTGGGGTAATTTGCATAATAAAATCTTTAGAATTTATGAATTGTTACTGGAATAGGCAAATAACTACAAAAAACAATACTTTATTCACTAAGATGTTTTGGTTAAAAAAACAAGTCACTCAACATTACATCTACATAAACGATTCTGTTTTGGGTTTTTGTTGTCTAAAAATATCATCCGGTTTACCTTTTCATTGTCAATTTTATTGTAATGGACATTGGTATTTACGTCGCCAATTAGATAAAAAAGGAATCGGTTACAAAATGCAAGAAAATGCTTTCCTTTCAATAGATGATGAATCTTTTGCAAACACATTGATTAAAGATTTTAATGGTGGAATTATAAACAATCGCATAAAATACTGGATTGACAAATGGTTTCGGTTTGATAAAGGTAAACGATCAACTTGCTCTGCCCTATTAACGCACAATTGGTATACTAGTCAATCTGAAGTTTGTAGTAATATGATATTCAAAAACAAAAACTATTTTAATAGGGTTTACGATAAGATACTAGAAAAACACCATAACATTGCTACTCCTGACAGTTTAAGTAAAATCTTTGAATTAAAACAAGAACGAAAACAAAGTAAGAGCACAAATAAAGTTTACCATCAAAAAGCCTGTGTCAAATACTGGATACAAGGCAATTCCATTAAAATGTACAATAAAAGCGGTTATTTGCTCCGAGTTGAAACCACAATTAATAACCCCAGATTGCCTGGGGCCAAACTAAAAAAGCCAATCTTTGGAATAAAGGGCTACTACTGGTACGGCTTTGGATGCAATAACCGCTTCTTTAACGCTATCTCAAAAATAAACGTGAAATTGCTAGGGGATTATGAAAATGAGTTTACCACTGCGGTACACAATAGTAAAGGAAAACGGGTAGCTGCACCCGACCTAAGAAATCCAAAACAGATTGCTGTTTTGGCAGTACTTTCAAATCCTCGTTTTACATCAGAATGGTTTCGTACAAAAGACCTTATTCGATATTTGTCAGGATATTTCGCTAAAACTGCAGAAATTCGTTATCAAATGAGTAAATTGAGGGTAAGAGGACTCATAGAAAAACGCCAACATGCTAATTACTACCGAGTTACAAAAAAAGGATACTCATGGCTAAATATTGCTTATTCTTATAACCGATATTTCTTAACTCCCTTATTATCAGATAATTTGCAAATTGAACTATACGACAAAAACGAAGGTCTTGATAAATTTGAACAGGCTCAAAAATACATTAAAACAGGTATAAACGATATATACCAACAACTTAACATATCTGCATAAAAAACAAAAACGAGAATTTTATTTACGTTTTTAAATTACTAAAACATAGTAAAGAAATTACTTTTCTGAAAGCTTTCATAGTTATTGATTTTGATTACAAACACAAATATAGGTCAAATAATAGCCACTTCCAAATAAATCACACCCTACTCATACCAAATGTGTTATTTTGACAACAAAATAAGCACAAACTGCATTATTGACCTATATGTTACAAATTTTAATAAATTTTAATTTCTTCTTATAGTGCTATTTATTATATTAAACGCCTTTTATTATTTTGTATTATAGCACTATTATGAAGATTCATTAATCCAAATGCATCCTATACAAAGCTCTTAAATCTCCACTATATTTTTCACGATACAAAAAGAATAGTTGATTATTATGGACCTTCATATTTGCAACCCAATGAAATTCGGGTATTGACAATTCCTGTCCGGCAGTTCCGCTATTTATAAAGATTTCTTTAACTGAAGTTTTACCATTTCTTAAAAACACAGCATATACTCTACCGGTTGACTCATCAATAATTATTTCATCTTCGCAATATCTGCTATTTTGAAAATAAACCGGAGAGCTGCCAATTGAATTAAAGCAGGTATCGTAAAGCTCTATTTTTGAATCAGTATAATTTATGATTGCTATAGTATCATCTGTTCGCAAGATAGGTGCAAAAACTGGTTCATACATCATCTCTTCAAAACGTAAATCATGATCATTTGGTGGTGGCCCCATCGAGAAAAACAATCCTTGAAATGCAAGCATATTTAGTTTTACCTCATCGGCAATTGTCCTAAAAATTTCGGTCTCATATGTAACAGTATCAGCAAGGTAATATATCAGTATTTGATTTTTATCCGAGTATTGCGAAAAGACAATTTGCCCATCAGACTCAAATTTACAATAGTCCATAACTGAGTGAAATTCATCAATATCAGTTTGATACTCCAAACTCACACTATCCTTATGAAAAACTAGTTGATATGCGTAATCTTCAGTAAGATAATGCACATTCCCAAAACAATCATCAAAAAAAGTTCCTTCTTCACCAACACAATAAGTAAACACAGTATCTCCTTTAGGAGCAATCATAACCAACCAAGGATTTTTCTTACGATTATACCTATAACAATAACCTGAATAAAGAATAGAATCACCAATAAAGAAATAATCAGTTACATCTAGCAACATTCCTTTACTTACATTTTGCACCGGTTTTACTGTAGCTGTTGGCAACATATATTCCAACGGTTCTAATAAAATATCTGCTTTAAAATCCGAAAATTTATAATCTACCTGAACTATACCATATCGAACATGAGAATACACCAAAGTATCTCCTGGATTATCCAAAATAATAGTATACTTACCAAGTTTATCAGTAATTGAACCTTTAGTTTTTCCTTTAATAAAAACGTGTACTTCACTAATGGGCTCACCACTTTCAGAATCAAAAACACTTCCTTTGATCAAAATCTGCTTTTGTGCAAAAATTGAGATAGAAAAGAAAACAAGCAGTAATATCAACAGAAATTTATTCATTCATATAGATTTTATAAAGTTCATCTAGTTCTTTTTTTGCCTGTACGCCATAATATCCATTGTCATTAACAATTTCCTGAAGCACTTTTTCTGCAGCAGCGTATTGTTTCTCTTCTTTTAAGATAAGACTTTTATACCAATTTGATTCTTCATGAAAAGTATTTATTCTTGATGCTAATGTCTTTTCAAATAAATTAAGAGATTTATCATTATCCTCTAATTTATAATAACAAAGTGCTTTATAAAAAACAGCATTTGCGTCATTCGGATATTGATCAAGAATAGTATTAAAATCAGCAAGTGCATCATAATAATTTTCATTTTTGTATTTATCCAATGCTAAGTTTAAAAAATTCACATAGGTCATCTCACTTGCAGGAATAAGATTTGTCCTATTTGCCCTAAAGACAGTACTATTTTCAACTATCTGTAAATGATTCTTGTTTATTCTTTTATCGTATCTATAATCAACAACTTTAAAACTACCTATATATGAATAAAAATGATTGGATCTATATTTATATTCATTCCCCAATTTAGTATCAGGTAGATTATTTTCAACTATAAGTTGTTTGCTTACATATAAGGGAGCTATGCTTTCCGGAACGACAACCTTCTCGGGAACCATTCTAATTTCAGCTGTATATGGACGTATAATATTTTTATTTATAGAAACAGAATCTTTGGTTTCGATGGTATCTACATGTTCAACAACTGGTTTGTTAATAATAATATTTTGAGAATACTTTACTCCTTTATACCCCATACGGTGCGACATTTTTGAAACTGAATAAAATGCAATTAAAATTAAAGATGCCGCAACACTAAGACCAATTGTCCAGCGTACAAGCTTTCTTCTTTTTGGTTTAATTACTCTGGATTTTAACTCAAGAGTATCATTTGGACTTGCTCCTGACATTTTATAACCCTCTAAAGCATCTGTCAAGAATGGATCGTTTTTTACCATTTGTAAAAAACTCTCAACTTCTGCAGGAGTCATTTTGCCATTCAAATAACGGCTTATTTTTATATTAATATCTATGCTATGCATTTTTTTGTTCCTCCATGATTTTTTTAAGCTTTATTCTTCCATTTTGAAGATAACTTTTTACAGACTTAACAGAAAAACCTGTCGCATCAGAAATCTCATTGTATGACATATCATTATAATAGAACATTGTCACACACTCTTTCTGTTCGTATGAAAGTAAACATAAAGCTTCCTGTATATTTACATATTCAGGAATAATTACCTTATTTTCATCAAGTCTAGCTTTCTTGGTTTCAAGATAAAAGTCATTTATATGTTTTAATTCATTTTTCTCTTTACGTAAGTTCATCAAACAGTAGTTTTTTGTTACTGAATATAGCCAAGAACTAAAATTGGTAATTTTTTGATTGGCAATTTTTCTAATAAGCAGTTCGAAAACCTCAACAACTGCATCCATACCCTTTTCTTTTGTTCCAAGATACTTTAGGCAAACACCATAAACCAAACCGGCGTAACGATCATAAATCTCCTCAAGAGCTTTATTTCTATTTTTCTTGAAGAGATCTAGTAATTCTATGTCGGTAAGCTTTTTCATTTAATAATTTTACGTTTTAAAAGTACATTTTGTTTTGTCATTATACCTATCTTCTACTCTCTGCAGCTTTTCGTTCGTTTAAGATATCAAAATAACCTTTCGTTGTCATCATAACAACTCCACCCGTAACATCACCATATTTTGCAGGGATTCCACCTGTATATATTTCAAGTGAACCAATTGCTAGTGATGGGATTCCTGACATTTCATCTGTCACTTTCATTCCGTCGATGTAAACAGAACTGCTACCCGGACGAGAGCCTCTTACAACCATTTGGTTACCTACAACCTGTACATCGCTTTGGTATGAACGAGCTAACATTGCTGGATTTTTTGCCGACGGTGTTTTTAGTATTAATTCATTGTCAATAACCATTTTTTGAGGTTCATCAGGATCCACAAGTTTATTTTGAAATTCTATTACATCAACTCCGGTCAGCAATATATAATCAGGAGTTAATTTAACATCATCCAAAAAAGTAATCTTATTATTACTCACTTTTATCCCTACAACTGTTGAAGTATGATAACCAATAAAAGAAACCTCAATTGAGTATGTCCCAGCATCAAGTGGCTTAATTTTAAAATTACCATCGAAATCAGTTGTTGCTCCCATTTGAGAAGCTGCATCAATTATACTTATATTTACAGCATACATTGGTTCTCCTTTCTCATCATAAACTTTTCCATAAATTGCTCCGTTTTGTGCAGACATAAGAATTGAACTTATAACTAAAACTGCGATTAAAATTGTTGTTTTCATAATTGTAGATTTTTTAAATTTATATATTCCGTTTTTTATATAGATGCATCTAATTATATAAATTCCACGTACAATTATAATTTTCTTTTAAAATCAAACAAGGGGATATTTTTCGCAGATAATAAAACTTAACAAATAATAATCATTTATACCCTAAGGTTTTTAAGTATCTTTGCGTCATGTATAAATATTTAATTATCATACTACTCTTTATTTTTGCATCAGTTAATCTTTTTTCTCAAAACACTAAAAACTGTGTACTCTTAAACACTAAACAATACAACCAAGATGACAGCATTTGTTTTGCAGAAGCATACGAAAACTATCGTTTTTTTATTATGGGAGAATATCACTTCAATAAAGAAAACAATGAACTTTTCCCCATGGTCTTTAAAAACCTATATCATAATGCAAATGTTCGCATAATATTTATGGAAAATGGTTTTGCAAATAGCATTATTGCAAATCATTTTATGAAAACAGGAAATCCAAAAAGTCTTAATCTAATTACAAGCACAAATCAATTTGATAAACAAATGTATAAAGAGCTTAAAGTATTTTATGATTCATTACCTATTAATGATAAGTTTAGATTTATAGGTGTTGATCTTGAAATATATGAATCTGCCAATAAATTTATACATGCAGCTGAGATTTTATTTGGAGATAACGAAATTCCAGATTCTATTTATGAATTATTTAACAATTTTCAGAACGATGCTAGTACAAAAAACATAGATATAGCACAAAAAACCTTCGACAATATTTATTTTGACTGGAAAAATAGTAAAGAAAAATATATAACTCTATTGGATGAAAATTATACAGATTATGTAAAATTATTAAAACGCATTAAAGAATCTTATAGGTTTCATTTTTATAATTACAATTATGGCAGAGACAGTTTAAAACAAACGAGAAGAGAACGTTTTATTTACAACAACATATCAGAAGAAGTAAAGAATTATCCTGATTACAATTTTTTTGGACAATTTGGACTGGCACATATTGGACTTGAAAGATTTCTAATTGTAAACGAAAAAAATGGATTTCAATCATTTTGCACAAAACTAAATACTAATCCAAAATCTCCATTAAAAAACAATGTCTGTTCCATTGCCATAATCTATTTTGACAATAATATATATGCGAGCAAAATATATCAACATTATAGTAGTCTAATATATTACATTAGTCGCAAAAAATATCTTCCTAACAAAATATATAAGGCAATTAAAGAAAATACTACTCCAAACAAAACCTATGTAACAAACATATCAAAGAATTGTAATTCATTATTAAAAAAAACAAATAGAAATTTTCAATATTTAATTTATAAACGATAAAAAGTATATGCAAAAATTTAAAAATATAATTTTTGATCTTGGCAATGTAATTCTAGACATTAACACACAATTAAGCGAAAAAGCATTTATGAATTATGGACTAACTAATTTTGACAAGTTATATACATTAGCAGAGCAATCCGAAATATTTGACAAATTAGAAATAGGAAGCATAAATCCTAACGATTTTTATGATGTATTTCGAGAAATAACAAAAACAAAACTAAGTAATACAATAATCCGAGATTGCTGGAATGCTTTAATAAAGAGATATTCAAAAGAGAGAATCCATCTTCTTAAAAATTGCAGAAACACATACAGAACATTTATTCTTAGTAATACTAATATAATTCATTATGAATTTTACACTAAGCAAATAAAACAACAATTTGGGATTAATGGTTTAGAATCTCTGGTTGAGAAAGCATATTTTTCACATGAACATGGCTTAAAAAAACCTGACAAAAGATTTTACAAATTACTACTTGAAGAAAACAATCTAATTCCTGAAGAGACTCTCTTTATAGATGACAATAAATCTAATATCGAGGCAGCAAAGACATTGAAAATTCAAACCATATGGCTTACAGATAAAAAACTAGAAGACTTAGGCATATAGAAAGGTTTAGAAAAGCTAAAAAATCATTATTTATAATTATCGAACT
>CAYUWD010000059.1:0-17039 GCA_964448235.1 uncultured Bacteroidales bacterium
GGGGAATTAACTGAAAGTAAAAAGTATTAGGTTTTTTTTCCTGTAAATGTAATCTTTGGATAACTATAGTATTCAGTTTTTTTCCAAAACCGGATTAAAAAATCAATATTTTCTAAATACAATTTCCCTACATCTGTGTTATAAAATTGAAGAGAGTCTTTAAAGTTGTTTATGCTATACATTACCAGTTCCTTTGACATATCTGAATTTACTAATAAGTGTAAAACATGATCATCACTCAATTCTTTATTATAAAAAGAATTTTTAGCATCAGGAAAAGCACTATTAATGTCAAAAGCTATTTCTATACCGCTATTCGGATTAAAAAAAACCAATCCTGTTTCAATTTCTGTAGAAAGATTGATTCCAAAATCTTCTTTATGAAAATATCCATCATCTTTTGCCCGTTTTTCTGCATATTTTATTTCCTTAGTTGATAGATTTAAAGAATCGTTATAATACTGATAATAATCTTTTACAAAACCTTCAATTTCATCAGTTTTGAGATATGCAATCTGTGAGTTATTATTAAACTTTTTAAATACATGTAATTGTTGATTCATCATATCCTGAGTTTCTTCATCATTATAATGTAAAAATGAAACCTCTTGCCTACTTTGCATTGAGTTTTTTTCATCAAGCACAAGGTCAGGATCAAATGGTCTATTGAAATATATTCCTGAAAACCACCATTCATTCATCCATTTAACAATTCCCATAAAAAGAATAGTATCAATGACTTTTAGTTCCTCATAGTGATCGAAAGATTTTTTTGTAAGTTTAAACTCCTCTCCTGAGGCTATGTGCTCAATAAAAACATCATTATTATCTTGCCCTTTGTATAAGAAAAAGCCTGATATCTTTTGCGAAATATTTAGAAAATCTTCATATAAAGGATGTTCTTTCCCAACAAGCTCAGCCGCCCATTCATTTCCCCTCATTGCTAACAAACTTGTACGAGCTTTATGTAAAACCGAATCCCTGTTTTCACGCAAAAAATCAATCATATCATAATCCATTTTACCAGAATTCAGTAACTCTAACTCAGATTGCATTAATATCAATCCTGTGTCACAATTAAATAAATATGAACCAAATAAAACATTATCTATAAGCTTTCTTGCTATATAATAGTCTGTTTCATTTTGATCAATTGTATAAAAAGCCTTCAAACTATCATTTTCAGGAGCATATTCCCATTCAGCATCAAAAATATCATAAACTAATTCAGCAATATCAAACAAAAACCCATTTGATGGTGCTATAAACTTCTCACGCTGAATATGATGCAAAACATACCAAATTAGAAATACTACATCCTGCTTATTTATCTCTTGAGAATAATACTCACGTGTATTATAAAAAGGTAGTGCTTTATTGTAAAGCTCCTTATGTTTATTGACAAAACTTGTCCATAAATTAGTTTGCGAAATAAGGTCTTCAAAATAAGATGCAAGAAAACATGATAAGTACTTAAGATCCATCTTATCAATATACACCAAAAGGACAAAAGAGACTTTTGATTGACTTATTTCATCATAAATCCGATTTGATAATTCGATATAGTAAGAATCTGATTTTTGCTGTTTCTTATAAGGTTTCAGATCTAACCAATCATCAATATAAATTCTATCTTTTGCCATATCTTAATTTTATTTTATTTTCTAAAATGCTAAAATATAAAAAAGGGTGATAAAAATATCACCCTTAAACATGATAAAAACAAATTTAGCTTAAAATCTCATCCAAAGTAATATAATCTCCTACCCTGCCTGTCATTTTTTCCATTTCTGTTTGTACAGGTAATGTCTTTTTGCCTGGTCTCCATCCTGCAGGACATACTTCTCCGGTTTTACTTGCATGTTGCCATGCTTTAATTTGTCTCAAAAACTCGTTAACATTTCTACCAACTGAATCAGCCTGAACCTCCTGAGCAACACAAACACCATCTGGATTGAATAAAAAGCGGCCTCTTAAGGCAACACCTTCTTCTTCGATCAGAACACCAAAACTGCGACTAACCTCTAATGTTGTATCTGCTCCTAATGTTAATTTCAATCCTTTAAGAATCGGTTCTGTTTCAACAAATCTTTTGTGTGAAAATTTCGAGTCAACAGAAACAGGTAAAAGCTCTACTCCCAATTCCTGAAACTCATCATAATGAGCATTCATTGCGGCAATTTCAGTAGGACAAACAAAGGTAAAATCAGCAGGATAAAAACATACCACTGCCCATTTATCTTTGTAATCTTTGTTTGAGACTGTTACATAATGTCCTGTCTTTGCATCATAAGCTTCCATTTCAAATTCCGGCATTTCCTGCCTTACCATTGTAGCACTCATAGGTTTTTCCTCCATTTTTAAATTTTCAACTTGTTGATCATTGATTTTCTTTTTCTTTAACGGCTTAACTCCGTTTACACATGCCATAGTTGTAAATTTTATAGTTAATAATATAATTAATATTCATACAATTTGATAAATATTTGCGTGTTACAAATCAATTTAAGTAAACTTAATCCAAATAAACATAAACCAAATGTAGTAAGAAAATAATCACAAACAAAATTAATATAAGTAATTATATATTAGCTAATTAGTACTTAATAAAAGCTTTTGAAAAAGATAATCAAAAAAGAAAATATTACTATTCTGAATATATCATAATCGCATTTAATTTCAATTCTGCACTAGCAGTGCAATCTGCAATTCCTTCTGATTTTAGATTAATATCAATATAATTTCCATTTGAGGTTCTCATAAAGGTATAATTGATATTTTCCGACTCTTCCAGAAGGCTTAAAGTATCGTTTGCGTATTTAAAAATCAGCATCTCTCCTTCTATATTATTTATCGGTTCTATATTAAGGTAGAAGTTTTTAAATAAAATCTTTATTTCTGTATCATCAGAAATAACCGGTGATGAAGTAAACTCTTCTATTTCAACAATAACTGTCATATTCTCATATTCGTTAAACTCAAGTGCAGGTATGGACAAAGGCAGATTTGCATTAACTTCGGTACATCCTTTAGCATGAAGATATAAAACATTATTATCTATTTCACCCTGAGCTTCGCCCGGTTTAACTTCAGAATTATCAATTTCTCCGGTGATTAACCAGGAACCGATTCTGTCAAAACTCTCACCAAATAACAAGTATTTATCCGATGGGATATCATCAGAACATGAAGAAAGCAAAACTGTCAGACTAACAAAAAATATAATATAATATCTCTTTTCCATAATTATCATGCTTAACTGAATAACAGAAGTTCCTCAAACAAAATTAATAAAAAATCGGAAAGAGACTAAAAAGTCTGAATAAATCCTAACTAAACAATGTTTTAGGATATTTAAAGCTTTATTGCAGATTGTAATTACTTATCTATTACCTTTCCAATTCAATTCAACTTTCAATTCCTCAACAACGTGATATACAATAGGACATAATTCGTAATTGTTTAGTACACCTACAATTCTTTTAATAAAATTCTCTCTATCAAGATAAGGAAAAGCACGACATTCGAAATATCTGTCAGGGTAGATAGTACAGGCATTACCATTTAGATTTTTACAAACTATACTATATGCATATCTGAGTTCTTCTAAATTTTCAGGCTTAACATATTGTAGAAGCTCTTCATCAGTAGCAACAGGTCTAATGTTATGACAACAATTTCCGCACTGAACACAGTCAACCTTAGCTGTCACCTCTCTATTTAGACGATGAACAATCTCATCAATAGGTTTAGGGTTTTGCTTTTCAAGAAAAAAACGAAACCTTTGATTCTCTTCTCTTTTAGCTTCTACAAGCTGTCTAAATTTTTCAAGATTTATTTCTATCATAATAATATTCTAACTACCTATAGTATTTTTTTACCTATTCCCTTTTCTCCTATTCTTTTGCATGCCAGTCTTTTTACTACTAGCACTTTTTCTTTTATTCCTTGAAGCAAAGAACTCTTGTTTTCGCTTAGTTTTCTCTAGTTCAAACTCTTGCTTCTCTTTTTTAGACATTGGATTATCTGTTTGAGGATATGGATTATCCTTGACAACTTGGATATTCTGTTTTATTAACTTTTCAATATCACGGATAAATGCATTTTCTTCAGGTTCACAAATTGAGATTGCATTACCCTCATCCCCTGCTCTACCAGACCTTCCAATTCGGTGTACATAAGTTTCAGCAATATTTGGAATATCATAATTTATGACATATTTAAGCTTATCTATATCAATTCCTCTTGCTGCAATATCTGTCGCTACCAGAACCCTAATCTCACCATCTTTAAATTGTGCCAAGGCTTTTTGTCTTTGACTTTGAGATTTATTGCCATGAATTGCTGCTGTAGAGACGTTTTGTTTTTTTAGGTTTCGTACAATTTTATCTGATCCATGTTTTGTTCTGGCAAATAGTAGTACCTGTTTAATATTTTGATCTTTAAGAATATGCAAAAGCAAATCGTTCTTACTTGATTTATTAGTATAGTACAAATATTGATTTATTGTTTCAGCAGTTGATGAAACGGGGCTAACCTCAACCTTTTGTGGATTATTCAAAATTTTTCGAGATAGTTGGACAATATTATTCGGCATTGTAGCAGAAAAAAACAAAGATTGTCGTTTTCGTGGTAATTTCTCAATTATTTTTCTGATATCGTGGATAAATCCCATATCCAACATTCTATCAGCCTCATCAAGAACAAAGTACTCAATATCTTTTAAATTAATAAAGCCTTGATCTATCAAGTCAAGAAGCCTCCCAGGAGTAGCAACAAGAATATCTATTCCACCTTTAAGGGCTCGCGTCTGTGGATTTTGATTAACACCTCCAAAAATTACAGTATTTTTCAAGCCAGTATATCTTCCATAAGCAGAGAAACTCTCTTCAATTTGAATTGCTAATTCACGTGTTGGTGTAATAATAAGTGCTCTTATTTTTTTTGGAATATTTCTTTGTTGTCTATCAAGATATAAGTGCTGCAAAATAGGTATCGCAAAGGCAGCTGTTTTTCCGGTTCCTGTCTGAGCACTCCCAAGCACATCATCCCTATCTAAGATTAGTGGTATTGCTTTCTCTTGTATAGAAGTTGGTACTGTATATTCTTCGTCTTTAAGAGCCCTTAAAATAGGCTCAATTATTCCTAATTCTTTAAATTGCATTATTTGTTAAATTGTTTTAGTCTAACAAAATGTTAAACCTATTAATGATAAAGCTAAATAGAGTCTCACTAAAAAATCAAATGCTCATTCACAAGATTAACTAACTCCTTTATGCTTCTTCTGAAGTCCAATCAAAAAATATCGCAGAATCTGATCTTTACACTCTCGATATTTCGAACTATCAGGTTTACGAAAGAATGCACTAAGCTCATGTTTGCTTATTGGATATTCTGCAGATTCTAACAATTGAAGAATATCCTCATCACGTAAATTTAGAGCAATCTTAAGCTTCCTGAATATTATATTATTGTTTAAGACCTTTTCAGCAACCGGCTCCTTGCCTTCTTGCTTTCCACGATGTAAAATGATAAAGCCATTCAGGAATTTAGCAAAATCATAGTCTGATAATCTTATATAGCCATCAGCTTCCTCCTTTTTTAAGTTAGCAGAAACAGTTGCTCTATTAGTCTTACAACTACCTAAAGCAAAAATCTCTATCATTTTAGTGTCACTAAAATCAAAACTGAATCTTAAACGTCGGAGAATATCGTTGTTGGTCATTTATATTTTTTTTGCAAAGATAACATTAATATATAATGACAACTTTTTTATCTTAATAGAAACCCAAGAATGATTAATTAGAACTCTTTATCATTAGATTCCAAAAGTTTATCTGCATCGCGCTGAAATCTTTCTAGTAGGTCTGCAGAGAAGGAGTTTATAAACTTTGATTCTAGTTCATTTATGCCATCTGCAGCTTCTGCGATTACTTTCATTGCATCAATAAACTCGACATATACCGGAGAAGGTCCATAAGTATGGCAAAAGTCTATAACTTTTTCATAAATTTCCTCAATATTTGATTTATGAGATGCTTCATATTCAAAAGACCAAACCACGTCCTCACCCTGCGCATGATTTCCAAAAAACTTTTCTAAAGCATCTTTCTCTTCCTTCTGAATAACACCATCTGCCATTGCAACAACATAAAGCATTTCACCTAAAACATCGTATATTTTTTCTTCTTTTCTCATATCTTGTAGATTAGACTCCAAATTTAATATTTTTATTTAATAGAAAATAAGAAGATGATACATTGTTTATCTATTTTCACGCAAAGGGCGGAAAGAAGACACAAAGAACGTAGATATTTTTTCTCGCAAAGATCGGAAAGGAGACACAAAGAACGCGAAGATGTTGTTTTCACACAAAGATCGGAAAGGAGACGCAAAGAACGCAGATGTTGTTTTCACGCAAAGATCGGAAAGGAGACGCAAAGAACGCAGATACTTTCTTTTTCTCGCAAAGGACGTGAAGAAGACACAAAGAACGCGAAGATGTTGTTTTCTCGCAAAGAATGAAAATAGTTTTGATATCAATTAGAAATTTGGTAGATTTACTTTACCATAAAACGATGAATATGAATGAAAACGACATATCCTATAAAATAATTGGTTGTGCCTTAGATATCCATAAAGCATTAGGCCCGGGTTTGTTAGAATCTGTTTATGAAGCAGCTTTAAAATATGAATTGGAACAATTGGGACTCAGTGTCAAAAGTCAGGTCAGTATGCCATTTATTTACAAAGATGTTAAACAAGATGTTGGATACAGATTGGATTTACTAGTTGAAAATAAGGTAATTATTGAAATAAAATCTATTGAGACCCTTGCACCTGTTCATTATTCACAGACATTAACATACCTGAAATTATCAAAACTCAAACTAGCTCTTTTGATTAACTTCAACACATGTGTTTTAAAAGATGGAATCCACAGATTAGTTAATAATTTATGACTTTGCGACCTTTGCGTGAACCACAGAATAAATTTAGCCCAAAATATTAAACCTTATTGACTTAATTATTAGAATTCTTCAATAATTAAAAAATCTCGCCCAACTCATAAATTTCTTTCGGATTTTGAAGTTTAAAAGAATTGATCATTGTCTGAGCTAGTTCTTTCCCTTCAATTCCTCGGTATTTCCTCATAAATGGTAAAAGTCTAACAATACCTCTAATAAAACTAGCTGCAAATTCTTCATTCTTGCGTGTTTCTTCCCTATTTCCAATTAAAACACTTGGTCTAAAAATTATTATGTTGTCAAAATTTAATCGTTTAACCTTTTCTTCCAGAATTCCTTTAATTCGACTATAGAAAAACATAGATTTCTTTTTAGCACCCGGGGCAGATATCAGAATATACTTATTAACTTTATTTTTAGATGCAGCCATTGCAACATCATACTGATATGTTACATCGACTTTATATTGTTCTGATTTCTTTTTTGCCTTTTTTATTGTTGTCCCCATACATGAAAACAGAACATTTCCTCTAACTAGATCCGCATAAGACTGAGGATCATTAAAATCAATGATATGTTCTACCAACTTTTTATTTTCAAGCCCAATTCCACGTCTGGTCAAAATAATTACCTTACTAAAAATATCATCTTTCAACAGTAGTTTTGTTAACTCAAAACCTGTTAAGCCTGTAGCTCCTATCACAACTGCAATAGTATTCATTACAAAACATATATTTACAAATCAAAGATACTAAATAACGTGAAACTTTATCATAATTAAATCTTTATTATATATTAGTAGATTATATATATTGATTCACACAAAAAACAAAAAAATAGCAAACACTACTTCGAAAGAGATAATACAATTTGAATCTATGATTATTTTAATGGATAATGTTATTTACTTCTTTTTAACCACAGATTATATTTTACAATCAGCAAAATACTAAATTAAGAGTTTTTATTCTTCAATGGTAGAACCTACAATTTTAATTTCCAATAATTTTCACAAATTTTTCTAATTTCTTTTTCGTACAATAAACGACAATACTACTATTATCAATCTGAGTATTTATAATTGGCCTTAAAACTGATTCTTTCTTACTTGCTCCAAAAAGAGCTTCCTTTGTTTGATTTCCATCTTTATCTAAAACTACCAAAACAGCTAATGCATTTTTTATTCCCCCAAAAACTGCCAATTTCCCTTCACCTTTATAATATAGATTTTTAGCATTATCATTAAACACAAAATATAATTTATCCTTTATCACTGCCATTGCATAAGATGAATAATATCCAAAATCGTTGCGTGTTCTTTGTCTTTTCCCAATTTTTTGTGCCCATACAATTTCTCCTTCAGGATTAATATTTATCACAATTATATCATTAAAAATATAATAATAAGTTTTGGTAGTTATTACATTACCATTGGCACCTGTACTCGTCGATGTTACAATCTGAATATCGAACTGCTCCCCAACTAAAATCGCTCCACCATCTTCTCTCAACACTAGATCATTCAAATCGTACTTATATAATTCAACATCTTTACCCTTGGCATCTTTGTTTTCCATTTTGCGAGCCTGTCTATCGTTCATGTTTTGTGTTAAAAAGTCAAGACTAAATTCTTTATAACTAATATTTGACATCTCTTTAGATTCAATATCAACGGTAAAATAGAAACTTCCTTTTATTCCAATTGTTCCACTCTCAGAATAGAATCCAGCACAAATAATTTTATCTTTATCAAAATCTATTTTCATATCATTAATAAAATTATCTTCTAGTGTAATTTTATATTCTTTTGATTGATTATCATCTAGATAATAACTGAGAATTATATATTTATAATTTGGTTTGCCATTTTTTGAATTACGCAAATTACTTTCATATAACCTGCCAAGAATATGAACATTCCCATTATTGTCAACAATATAATCGTATATTTCAAATAGTTTATCACTATAAGGTAATGTTACATCTTTTGTCCATACAACATTTACATCTTGATCATAAACACTAAATCCGTATTGCTGATTATCCTTATTTTCGTATGGTTTATTAATATATACCAACATTTTAGTTGAATCACGTGATATATCAAAGCCAAATCCTCCTGCATTATACTTTGTCTTTCCTGAATAATCGACTTCACCAACTTTCTTAATATCATTATTTATTTCTAGTGTATTAGAATTTAAAGTTTGTAAAAACAAAAAATTAGTTTTCACCTTCTTATTCATAAATGATGATAATACAACTATTTTATCTCCAAACATAAACATACTTTCAAGCTCTCTATCCTTTTTCTGATAAGATAAGTCAAGTTCTACCTCGTTAGTAAAGTTCATAGAATTATCAAAATGTTGAACAATATATCCTGAATATAATCCTCCTTTTCCTTTACGAATTCCCTTTAATGCATAAATTCCTGTATCATCACTTCCGATAATATATATCATCTCATTTTTTGCAGATGTTTTTAATTCATTACCCATAAGCAAATCTACCATTTTAGGTTTTGACTGTCCCAAAATAAAACTACTTATAAAAACACAAATAAATAATATACCCAATCTTTTCATAAATTTAAATTTAGTTTAAAATAAATATTCCAATTTAAGAGCTATCGGAAAAACTACACAATTATCACTAACATAACCATTCGACAAATTATCCCATTTTGCAAATCTATATCCAAAACCAAAATTATAGTCAATTAAAAATCTGGGAGATAACATTATTCTAGCTCCCATTGAATAAATAAAATCATTAAGTTTTAGATGTTTATCAACAATAACATAATTTCTTTGTCTCCAATTAGCAGATATATAGATATCCTCCGGGAAATCCTTATAAAAGATATTTATCCCCATATTAAAACTATATCCACCATCAGGAAAATCTTCGATAGGTGATGATGAAAATACATAATAATTTATTTCCTTCATATAATATGGCAATAAAACGCCCGCTCCGATTTCAACACTACCGGATTTCCATAATTTTCTTTCATATGTACAATGCAAGTCTCCAACTAAAAGTGCTGCTGAATTTACAGATAGAATATTACTTGCTTCAGATATCCCTCCATCATCAAAATAAGATGAGACATCTTCTTTGGTACTTACTTGTGAATAGCATAAATTTGAAGTAATCAGAGTTAGTAATATCAAATTTATAAAAAGTCCTGTATATATAATGTGTTTCATAAAAGAGAAAAAATGTTTTACAATGCTGTCAACAAAATTAACAAAACCATATATAATTACAAACGCTGTAAATATTACAAGCAATACTTAACCCGCATCATTCACCACTTTCTGTAAATTATGCACATATATATCTGATTGTCATACATTTACATTATTTATCTAAAGTCATTAGTACACCCAAATTTTGGTGTTGCTTGCGATTGTCTTTGTGCATCTACTGCGTTGCTAACTTATTGTAATACATTTGTATAACTGCAAAGTTAGACGCCTTGTATCTACACAAAGCTAATCGCATGCATATGCGGGTTAATCCAATATTTTATACAAAACCTACATATCTTTGTTTTTTGGTTTTTTAGTATTTTATATTAATACACAAAATATCAAACATTTGTCTTTAAGCTGATATTTTATTTACTTTACATTTAATTATGATTATAGAATTTGAAAAATATCATGGTGCTGGAAACGATTTTATAATTATCGACTCCAAAAACATCAAGGGACAACTGAATACTAAGGATATTGAATTTCTTTGCAACAGACATTTTGGCATTGGAGCAGATGGATTAATGATTATTAAAAAGTCTATATCCCATGATTTTGAGATGAAATACTTTAATGCAGATGGTTATGAAGGGACAATGTGTGGAAACGGAGGAAGATGCATCTCAAAATACGCATACATACATGGGTTCGCAAGCAAAAAAATGACATTTGAAGCTATTGATGGTATTCATCATGCAGAAATACTAGAAAATACTGTTTGCCTGAGCATGAACGATGTACATATCATTAAAGAATTTGAAGATGGGTTTTTTCTCAATACAGGTTCTCCCCATTTCGTAAAATTTGTTGACGATATAGCTAAAACAGATGTCTATAATGAAGGAAAAGAATTGGCAGACGATAAGCGTTTCTCACCTGAACGCACAAATGTAAACTTTGTTGAATTTCACGAAGACATGTCAAAAATAGCTACATTTGAGCGTGGTGTTGAGGATGAAACATTAGCTTGTGGCACTGGTACAGTAGCTGCTGCAATTACAATTAACTTAATAAAATCTCCTCTAAACAATTCAATTAATTTAATAACAAAAGGAGGTAATTTAAAAGTTAGCTTTACAAAAACAACAACAAAATATACAAATATCATTTTAAGTGGACCTGCAAAATTTGTATTTAGTGGGCAAATTAATTTGCAGTAAACAAAATACTATATCTTTATCGCATAATAAGCGGTTACTCCATTAGGATATATTCCTTCAATGAATAATCCATCTGTATTTTTCATCAAATTTTCTATTTCCTCCACAGAATTTACATATTCACTATTAACTTTAACTATAATAAAATCTTTTTTTATCCCATTAGCCGCAAATTTACCTGCAATAACATCTGTAACTTTGACTCCATCTTTTATACCAAATCTGGATTTTTCTGTTTGAGTAATATTTTCAAATCTTGCCCCTAAAAGGTCTATACTTTTTGATCGCACAAGACCTGTTTTACCATATTTATTTTGCAGTACCAACTTTATTTTTCGAGGTTTACCAGCTCTTTTAATAATTAGTGTAACAACTTCTCCTGGTCTATGCTGACTAATGCGCTCCAACAATTCTGAGCTACTATTAACTTCATCAGAGTTTATTGCAATAATAATATCACCAACTTCAATTCCAGCAATATCACCAGCACCATTTTTCCATACTTTTGAAACATAAACACCTTCAATCTTATCAATATCAAGTTCTTTGGCTACATGTGCATCAACATCAAGTAAATTTAATCCAAGATAGGCTCTTTGAACCTCTCCAAACTCAACAAGATCTGCTACAACTTTACGCACAATATTTACAGGAATCGCAAATGAGTATCCAACAAAAGATCCATTTTTTGAAGCAATCGCTGTATTAATACCAACCAAATCTCCATTTATATTAATGAGGGCTCCCCCACTATTCCCCGGATTAACAGCAGCATCTGTTTGTATAAAAGATTCGATAGCCATATTATCAGAAACGATATTGATATTACGAGCTTTTGCACTAACTATGCCTGCAGTAGCAGTCGAAGTAAGATTAAAAGGATTTCCTATAGCGATAACCCATTCGCCTACTTTTAATTCATCACTATCACCATAAGTCAAAAAAGGTAAATCTTCTGCACCTATCTTTAAGAGAGCTATGTCAGTTGTAGCATCTCTTCCGACTAATTTTGCAGAATATGATTGTTTATTATTTAAAACAACTTCGATAATTTCTGCATTCTCGATAACATGATTATTTGTAACAATAAAACCATCTGCAGAAATAATCACTCCACTTCCTGATGACATTACTGGTGTTGAATATCTTGGATTTGTACCAAAAATAAAGTCATATACAGTGTAGCTCGGCTGATTATATTGTGTTTTAACATGAACAACTGCTGGGATTCCAGAATTAACAGATTCCGAAAAGTCAGTATTCCTACTATCAAAACTATTATCAAAAATCACTTCATGAAAATTATTAGAGACATGCTCATTTTTTCTTTCATAATAGTCCCTTACTAACTTAGATTCAGTAATATCTGTATCTTTATGATTTACAGAAAAAATCCCAAAAAATATCATCAAGCCAAACAGAGAACCTATAAAGCCTGAAACAATCCCAGTTAAAATAGATTTTGTTTTCATCACAAATATAATTTAGATTATCTTTTTATACTATTTCGTGTAAAACGATAAAATTTCTAAATTGTTTTTTTTATAAAAGATTTTAACAAAATTTTATGAAAATAGAAAAGGCGGAAAAATTCCGCCTTAAAATATGTAATATATCTTATTTATATACTAATCGTTTGGAGTATAAACCTCTGTAACTCTATCCACAATACCATTTTTAGTAACATTAAGCTCCAAAACTATTTTTAATATAGTTGAAGAACCTCCAATATATTCAATATGTGAAAGTGGTAAATCTGTACCTTCCTCTACGACTCCCTGAATAAAGACTCTATGTGTATTTGTAGAATCTGAATATTCCTGAGCATCAATTCTTAAATATGTAAAGTTTGTGATTGATTCTATACCTTCTTCATAAGACATATTTGCAAAATATGGAATTTCCTTATTTGATTGAGTTCCCATATAAGCAATAGCATCAGAAGCTTCGTCTGACAAATTAGCAGGATCATATAAATCGGCATTTACACGAAAATATGTTCTTGCTCCATCCCAAGTATGTTGATATACTTTAGGAAATCTAAGTCTGCCAGGAATTTTAGTATCTGCAGTAACACTTGATCGATATGAAGTATCTACTAAATGTAAAGCTGTTCTAGTAGTAGTATAACTATTAACAAATGGTTGCGAAATATTAAGCACTGTCAATTTTCTAATTATTGATGAAACATTAGATTCCTCATCAGTAGCAGTATATGTAATTTCATATTCTCCTGTATATTTTAGGTATCCACTTGATGTCAAAGATAACTCTTCTGAAGCATTATTCTCTAAAATAATATTTTCTTCATGAGAAGCATTATCCTCTACTTTAACACCAGGATCAACAAACTTAGTATAAAGTAAAACTGTTGTGTCTCCATCTTGAACAATGTCTCCATCTGCCCCCAATAAATAAATTTTGGGTCCTTGAGTATCACTATTACATGATGTTAAGACAAAAGCAAATACAACAAAAATTGGTAATAAAATAAATAATTTTTTTTTCATAACTTTTCCTTTAAAAATACTTGTTGTAAAATTAATAAATTAATTTATATAACGCAAATATACACAATTTTTATTGTATTCAACTATCATTTTATGTTATATACTGTTTTTTTAACTTTATTTATATATCCCCGTATTCTTAATAATTATGCAAAACGAACAAGAAAGCGATTTTGAAATTTAATAAAATACTATAAAAACAGTTAAATGTGCTTTTGATTATATGTCCGCTTAAATTATCAATTATAAACTATATAATAATTATTTTAATATAACTACCTGTTTTTAAAGATCGTACAAAATAAACACCTTCATCAATACTTGAGATATCAATAATACTCTTATTACAACCTATGCTTGCTTTTACAACAATTTGTCCAGAAGTATTGATAATTTCTACTATATCTTCATCAATGCCATTAGGTAATATTACATTTAACTTTTCATCTGTTGGAATTGGATACACTTTTAATTTTTTACAGTCACTATTTAATACGAAATCGCTTATCTGAGTATCTCCAACATAAACATAGTCCAAATAAATAATAGATCCTCTATCATTTTTTGACACAAACCTAATAATCACATCTTGATTTTTGTATTCAGCAAGCGAAACATTAATCGTATCAAAATCTTCTTCGGTCTGAGGGATAAACAGTTCTTCATATGCATTCCCATCAACAGTTGCCATATTTTCTCCCCCATTTCGCCATAGTTCATAAGGGAAAGTTTGGCCACAATCTGTACTTAATTCAACAACCACAGTATCTTTAAATATAAATTCAACCCGCTTTTGATAAGCATATGTAAAACTAAGATATAAATTTTCCTGATCAGGTAAATGTAATATAGGCATATTTGCATAATCTTCCTGCCATTCGCGAGTACCGTAATTTCCAAAATCCATCGCTAACGCACTATATTGGCTTTCGTTTCCCCAAGTACGATTCTCCCAACTTGACATATTATCAGGATTTTCTATTAACCAATTTGAGTCAGTTAAATTTTCATCAAAATCACTAAAATCAGCACTATATGGGAAATCATCCTCTTGCATCATATAATAGGATTTTATATCTGCGTTATTAAATCTGTTATATTCATTATTTTCGGTCTCAAGTTTAACTACTGTATGAAGATAATTCCAACCAGGAGCAAATTCTAAAACTTCTGATTCAAATAAATAATCGCTTCCTGAAACAATTGTAATATCAAGTAAAGAATCAATAATTAACTGATCGTTTAAAAATATTTCTATATTAATTTGACTAACATTTTGTAAACCCATATTAGATATTAATACATCAGCGTTAAATGTATTTTCATCAGAACAAAATACTGTTTCGTCTTCTCCTATATCCTGAATTTCACCAGCAATATCATATTGATTTGTCACAGGAGGTTCCGGCACATATGATAGTTCCAAATACTGATAAGCTGCATAAACATCAATCAAACCGTTTCCATACACATTATCTTCACCAACATCTCCTAAATCGACAGCCGTAATATAAAGAGCATTTTTTAATTCAAAAGCTGATGCTTGAGGGAAAGCTTCGGCTAATAAAAGTAATGCTCCTGAAACATGTGGGCATGCCATTGAGGTTCCTGATAGTGATCCATATTCTTCATGACCAACACAAGATCTCACATTAACTCCTGGCGCTGAAACCTCTGGTTTAATCTGAAGACTTCCAAGTTCTTCGATACAAGGAGTAGGACCTCTACTGGAAAAAGATGCTATTTCTGTCCCTTCGTTTTGAAGAGCTCCAATAGCCATAGGATTTACAACATTAAATGCTCTCAATGCTGGAAAACCTGTAGTTGAAGCACCCGGTCCCTCATTACCAGCAGAAAATGGAGAACAAATCCCTGCTGTTTCTATTGCCACCAAAATTTCTGCCTCAACCATTTCACATGCTCCAAATTCCATAGCTAATGAATAATCATATCCCCACGAATTATTAATAACTCGTGGAACATCATCTGTTGTTTCAGGATTTCCATCAGGATCAAAAACCCACTGAAAAACGTCCATAAAATCGGCAGGATCCAAAAGATCTGACACTGAGCTAGCAACAGGATCACTGGCAATCCACATTGCATTAAATGCTACTCCTATTGTATCATTTGTTGCTTCATCTAAACCTAACACTGTTCCCGTTGTATGTGTTCCATGACTTGAAGAGGCATGATCGCTAGGCATTAAATTCCTTACCCCATACCAACACTGACTCATTGGGAAATGATTCCCCGCAAAATTATCCGCAATAGCAGGATGATCAGGAAAAACACCGGTATCCATACTTAAAAATAATACATTTCTACCTGTATAACCTAATTCCCAAAGCATATGTGCATTTATTGTTTTTAATCCAATTTCTGCTTCATCAGTTGCCTTTTCAGAAACTAAAATCGGTGGCTTACTATCAAATATTTTATAACGGGGGGTATTTAAATCAATATACCGTACATTTTCAAAACTTGCAATAGAGGGAATAACTGAAGTTTTAACCTCCATATTAAGCATATTTACTCCCCAATAAGTTTTAAAACTCTTAATTTTGTTATTAAAATATATCTTTTTATCGTCTAAATCTTGTAAAAACATTTCTATCGACAACTCAGAATTTCTTTTCAATAAGCCGGTAACTTCCTTCACTCTTGTATCAAAATCTGCATCTATTTCATCCAAGTATACAGCTAGATCCTCGATACTCTCTTGATTATCTAAAAAAATGTTTATTTCTGCGTATTCAGCAGACTTTTCATCATTTAAAAGGCTTGTTAACTGCGGACTATAAACAGATTGCGAAAATGCAGAAATAATCAGAAGTAATAGAATTGACGTAATAAATGTTCTCATAACAAAACGATTTTACATTAAAAGTCAAAGATACAATTTAAGTTTAATAAATAATCGCAAATAAATAATCGTTTTTATAAAACTATATTATTTTTGAATTAGAAAACTCTTACTTGTCTATTGGTTCTGTATCATTTCCGGTTTTAGAAAGAAATACGCCTCAATTTAACAGTATTGACAAATATGGATATTCGGCAAAAGGTTGGCTATTAGCTGTTGGCTATTAGATGTTGGCTATTAGATGTTGGCTATTAGATGTTGGCTATTAG
>CAYUWD010000059.1:17139-21312 GCA_964448235.1 uncultured Bacteroidales bacterium
TGTTGGCTATTAGATGTTGGCTATTAGATGTTGGCTATTAGCTGTTGGCTATTAGCTGTTGGCTATTAGCTGTTGGCTATTAGCTGTTGGCTATTGGATGGTTAGGCGTATACATCCGTATTTTTTTTTTTCGTTTTACAAAAAAAGGCGTACTTTTACAACATTATTAAGTATTGCTTATCTAAAATCGATGAAAAAAACTGTTATAATAACAATTTTACTTGGTATTTTCATATCTACTTTTGCTCAAGTAAAAGAAAGAGATTACACAGATGACAATGGTGGTTATGGCGCTTTAATGATGAGCTTTAGGACTCTTGATGGCAATCTGGCAATTTTTAGCGGAGGTGGTGGCGGTTTTATGATAAATGATTTTCGTTTGGGCGTATTTTTTAATGGTCTGACAAACTCTTTTAGTAAAAAAGACACTACAAACATTAGCTACAAACTGGGATGCAGTTACGGTGGTATTTGGTTGGGATATCCTTTATTGAAAGATAATAAGTGGCACATGATTGCAGATATGAAAATAAGTATCGGGAACTCTCGTTTAATAAACACAAACTGGGTTCAAATTGATAATGGAATATTCTTTGGATTCTGCCCTTCATTTGGAGTTGAGTATGCTGCAAACGAAATTTTAATGTTTAGTGCCGGACTTGAATATCATTATAGTCTGTTTCCAACTCCTCCAGATTTCTATACTGCACAATCTTTTTCATCGCCCGGAGTTTATGTGTCGGTTAAACTTGGTAGTTTTTAACACTAAAAGTTTAAAAATTCAGATAATAATCTCCTGTCATTGCTTTATACTCAGGAGTATAATCATGTCGTTTCTCTTTTTCGATACAGATTGTTTCTTCTTTAATGTCAAAATCATTTAATTTCAAACATACAATCTGACGAATAATATCTGATTTATAATTTGATTTAACATTTAAAACTACTTTTGAATACATACCCAATTCATTTGCTAATTTCATAAATTCATCTGCAACATAAACAGGATAAATCACATAACACTTACCATCTATACGAATATTTTCTTTACAAAATTCAATAATATCTATTGGTAGTAATTCAATTGTATGCCTTGCAACTGCACGATTTTTATTTGGCGCTTTAACATTTGTAGAAAAAAATGGTGGATTTGAAACTATAAGGTCAAATTTTTGCTCAGGCTTATAATCTTTTAGATTTGTAATTTTCACATCTAATTGATCTACCCATGGTGACAGTTTAAAATTTTCCAAAGCAATTTCTTTTGCCTGAGAATTAATATCTACAGCCGTAATATTAGCATTTGTCTTCTGAGCAAGCATAAGAGCAATTAAACCAGTACCTGTTCCAATATCCAGAATATTCTTAGAATTTAACGGGTTTACATAAGCACCTAACAGAACTCCATCTGTTCCAACTTTCATCACATCATCAGAATGTCTTATTGTAAATTGTTTAAACCTAAATTCACCAGCCATAATTAAAAATCTTCATTTACTCCAACACCAAACAAAGCGAAATCATATTTTACCGGATCATTTGGATCAAAATCTTTTAATTTTTTTGTTAACTCATTTACAGCTTTCCAATCGTTCTGTTTGCGTTGCAGAAGCCCTAACATTCGAGCAATTCTCCCACTATGAACATCTAATGGTATAAATAATTCGGCAGGTTTTATTGTTTTCCAAACACCAAAATCCACACCTCTCCCATCATCACGAACCATCCACCTAAGATACATGTTCATTCTTTTAGCTGCTGATCCTTTTTCTACATTTGCAACATGTCTTCTTGTTCTATCAAGGTGTGGAATTGAAAAAAATTCCTGATAAAAAAAAGCAAGACCATCAAACAAAGAATCTCTATTATTAAAAACATCTTCCAGTGAATTGTATTTTTGATACAAATTCTTCAGAGACCTGATAAAAAACGTCAAATCTTCTCCATTAAATGTTCTGTGAACAGCCTTTTCGAAACGTTTTAGATCTGCCTCCTCATGATTTATCACAAAATCGAACGGAGAATTATCCATCAAACACATGAAATAATTAGCATTTTTAATAATCGATTTACGTTGTCCCCATGAAATTGTAGCAGAAATCAAACCACTAATTTCTATATCCTGACGTTTCTTAAACTTATGTGGAATCGAAATAGGATCATTTTCGATAAATCTAGGCGAATCAAATTTTTCATATTTTTCTTCCAAATAAGTATAAAGTTGTGTATGCGATAAACGTAATGTCATAATTATTGAATAAAATTCGAAATTAAAAAGATTTTTTATTTTATCTCGCAACATTTTATTTTATTTGCAATATGTTTTTAGATTTACTTTGGAAAGGAATAATAATTGGATTATCAGCATCTATCCCACTTGGACCGATTGGAGTTTTATGCATCCAAAGGACACTAAATAAGGGTAGGAGATCGGGATTCATAAGTGGACTTGGGGCTGCTGCTGCAGATGCTTTTTATGCAATAATTGCAGGCTTTTCAATCAGTATTATTATTGACTATCTCACAGAGTTCCAAGTTTATTTAAGAATCGGAGGTAGTATTGTCTTATTCTTTCTAGGATATAAATTAATAACTACAAACCCAGCAGTACAACTACGAAAACAATTAAAACGAAAACGAAAAGGATTATTTGGAGACTTTATTTCAATTTTTGCATTAACAATATCAAATCCGATTACTGTTTTTGTTTTCGCCGCAGTATTTGCAGGATTTAACATAGTTGACAAAACTGCTGCAACATATTCTGTTTTAGTTCTTATTTGCGGAATAATATTAGGTGCAGCATCTTGGTGGTTTACATTATCAAGTGTTGTTAGTATCTTTAAAGATAAATTCAAATTACGACGCTTATTAATTATAAACAGAATTGCTGGTGTACTAGTAATTGCTTTTGGTGGTTTTGTAATTGCCACTTTATTTTTTGACAAGATATAATTTTACTCAGTACATGACAAAAAATTTTGTCATGCTTCGCCAAAATGCTCAGCACATCATAATCTATACCTTTGTACCTCGGCAATTGCAAAGATATACGCCAAAATAGTTACGTTTTTATTTATAATCCCCGGACTGTGTCTGGTGTTAAAAAGATTAAGCCCTTAACCCGCAATGTTGGGAAATTTCATTTTTTGTTATGTACTAAGATAATTTTATTAAAAATCTTTTATCTGTTCATAATCAAAATCACAATTACTCCATTCATTGTCTATCGTCGCACCAACTTTTTTATATAAATCTATAGCTTTTTGATTCCAATTTAAAACCTGCCACCTTAATCGTCTACAATTTTCCTTTTTTGCCAGTTGAAAGATTTTAGCCAACAAATCTTTACCAATACCAAATCCTCGATATTCTGGTTTAACATATAAATCATCAAGATATAATGATTTGCCTACCCAGGTAAAATATGCAAAAAAGTACAAAGCCATTCCTACAATCTCCTTTTCTGTATTTTCAGCAACATAACATCCAAAAAGGTGATTTTCTTCTTTCATATATTCAACAGTATTTAATACTTTTTCCGGAGCTTTTTCAAACAAAGCTAAATCTTTTATATAATCAAGAATTTGAGGATAATCCTTTTCTTCTGCCTTTCTAATAAAATATTTCATGTTTTTTTATGGCAAAAATAGTATTTTTATTATTGAATTAACCATTCTATTGCCTTTTCTATTGTAGTAAATGGCTTGCTAACAAAATCACCACCGCCCCTACCTACCAACATTGTTGTAGCAACATTTTTAGGATTATTTGAAACTATAGCAAATTTTGCTCCACGAAACATATTAATATTTTTATTATAAAAATTGATTATCGATTCTGAAGCTTTTACTGCATTCTTTATTTCAGCATCACGATAATCAAGTAAAAATCGACATGTTCCTTCTGGAACAATTTTATTATCAAAAGCCCACAACCAAGCCTCAGAAATTTCATCAATTGCAATTACCCCAATTTGTTTTTTTGTCAAGATTTTATTCTCATGATCATAATCAAATCGTATTCTTCTACTCGGTTTCATGTTATTTATAGAATTTTAACAATCGTTTAGCAACTCATTTGTGCCGTAAATATAAAAATAATTTTAATACAAGTACTATTTTTTTATGTTTTTAAAAAATTTGGCTATTAATATTATAAATAATATCTTTG
>CAYUWD010000060.1:0-21162 GCA_964448235.1 uncultured Bacteroidales bacterium
AATGGAAAACTGCATCAGAGCAAAACAATGATTTCTTCACTATTGAAAGATCTTTGGATGCACAAAACTTTGAATTTGTTGTTGATATTAAAGGAAATGGAAACAGCAATAAAGAAATAAGCTATTCTACAATAGACTTTAATCCTTTTTCCACAAAATCGTATTATAGATTGAAACAGACTGACTTTGATGGCAAGTTTACTTATAGCGATATTGTTGAAGTAAAAGGATTGCTTGATGAAAATGATAATAATGTTACAATCTCTAAAGAACCTACAGCTATTCATATTCAATTTGATAACATCACTGATTTAACAAATTGTTCAGTTGTAATATTTGACATGCTTGGTAGAGTTGTATATCAGCAAGAATATAAATCATTCTCACGTGACATTTTTATAAACAATTTGGACTTCCAAAAAGGTATTTACAATGTAAGTGTTATCCATGGCAATAGTGTAAAAACTGAAAAGATTGTTTGGTAAATAAATTTTAAACAAAATCTTTCGAAGCGATTTCAATTAGGTTTAATGAAATCGCTTCGTTATTAGGAAAAAATAATTAAAATCAGATAAATGAAAAAGTTGAAATTATTTTGTATTGCGAGCTTATTAATAGTTTTTTCTATTAATTCTTTTTCTGCTGTGATTCTAACAGAGAACTTTACTGACGGACCTGGTACTTATACATCAGGGAACTACACATTTGACAGTGGCAACACCTGGGAGTTGGTAAATATTACTGGCACAACTGATGTCAGATATCAATTAAATGTTGATGCATATATTATTAGCCCTTCTGTAAACACAGTTGGCACAATTAGTTTTCAATATAAAGAAGGAGATTCCGGAGGTGGAACATTTATTGTTTCTAAATCAATTGATGGAGGAGCATTTACAGAAATTGAATCTCAGGCATTTGCTGGAACATCTTTTTCAACTTTCACTTATGATTTAAATGATATAAATAATAATATCAGAATAAAAGTATCAGCAAATGCAGGATCGCAACTCATAATTGACAATTTCGAAATAACAGATTATGTTCCCGGAAATGAATTAATTACAAACACTCCATCTCTTAGTGGATTTAATTATTTTGAAGGTGAAGGTCCTTCGACATCAAAGTTTTTTGAATTAAGTGGCGTATTATTGACCGGTTACCCAGGAAACATTTTTGTTACAGCTCCAACAAATTACGAGGTTTCGCTCAATAACTCCACTTTTACAAATTCTGTCAATGTTGCCTTTTCAAGTGCAACACTTTCAACAACAACAATATATGTAAGATTAAAATCTGGATTAGGAATTGGCACATATAATCAAAACATTAGTATTACAGGTGGAGGTGCAGATGATATATATTTATCTTGTTTAGGTAGTGTTACAGAAATGCCTCCACCAGCAGTTTACGTAGCACCTTCAAGCCTTGCTGGTTTCTCATACGTATTTGGAACTGGACCTTCAAATGTACAAACTTATCAATTGTACGGCAATTATCTTATTGATTATCCCAATTCAATTTCAGTAAATGCGCCCTCTCATTATGAAATTTCACTTGACAATTCTACATTTACATCAAGCTTATCAGTTCCATATGATAATTTGAATTTGCCTTCAACAACTATTTATGTTAGATTAAAGTCAGGACTTTCTGTTGGTATTTATAATTCTGAAAATATCACAAATATAAGTAGTAGTTATGGGACAAAAACAGTAAATTGTAGTGGTACAGTAGAGGACCTCCCTCCAGATCCAAGTTTGTATGTCACACCATCTACAATCTCTGGTTTAGATTACATTGCAGGTTCAGGCCCTTCAACTCCTCAATCATATCTAATAAATGGAGTAAATCTCACAGGTTTCCCATCAAACATAAGCGTAACTGCTCCAACAAATTACGAAGTTTCGTTAAGTTATAGCAGTGGATACAACACAAGCTTAAGTATCCCATATTCCTCTGCTACTTTATCTGCTACCACGATTTATGTAAGACTAAAATCAGGGCTTTCTGTCGGAGACTACAATGCAGAAATCATTACTAATTCAGGTGGTGGAGCAACAACTGTTAATGTAACTTGTAATGGAACTGTTGAGGATATCCCACCTCCAGCACTAGTTATTACACCATTAACATTAAACGGTTTTACTTATATCGAAGGGAATGGTCCATCTAACTATCAATCATACTCAATAAGTGGAACTTACTTAACAGGATATCCTGATGACATTACAATTTCTGCACCTACAAATTATGAAGTTTCTTTAAGTTCAGGTAGTGGGTATTCAACAAGTCTGAACATACCATTCACATCAACAAATCTTAGCAACACAACTATTTATGTAAGACTTAAATCAGGACTTTCTATCGGAACATATAACAGCGAGACAATTACCAACGCCGGCGGTGGCGCAACAACAGTTAATGTAACTTGTAGTGGAAATGTTACAGATGTTCCTCCTCCTACACTATCTGCTAGCCCAACAAACTTAAGTGGATTTACTTATACAGAAGGAAATGGACCATCTGCAGCACAGTCTTATAGTTTAAGCGGCAGCTATTTAACAGGATTCCCTGGCAACATTACAATTTCTGCACCAATAAACTATGAGATCTCTTTAAGTTCTGGTTCTGGTTATACAAATAGTTTAAATTTTCCATACAGTTCTGCTGACTTGTCTCCAACTACAGTCTACGTAAGACTTAAATCAGGTTTAGCAGTTGGAACATATAACTCTGAATTTATTACAAACTCCGGCGGTGGAGCAACAGATGCTGATGTAGCTTGTAATGGTTCTGTTTCTGCTGTTTCATCAGATCCATGTTTGGAAGAAGACTTTAGTGGTTTTTCTGCAGGAACACATGCATCACCAAATTCAACAGATGTCGCTGGATTATTAGATTCTTATACGCAGACTTCAGGATGGGCTGGACTAAAAGTCTATCAAGCCGGCGGTGAAATTAAATTAGGTTCTAGCTCAGCTGTTGGATATATTATCACTCCAACAATTGACCTTTCTGCCGGTGGAACTCTTGAATTTGATTATGCTAAGTGGACAAGTGATAACTCAATGGTTCAATTATTCCATGCTTCAGATGGTATTAACTTTGTTCAGATTGGTTCAGACATTTCAACAACAGATGATTTCCAGGCTCATTCTGTTGAGATTTCAGGTGGAACCGCATTATCAAAAATTAAAATTGCTGGAACAGATAGAATATATCTCGACAATATTGTAGTTTATTGTGGTGGTGCACCTTCAACACCAATTTTATCAGCTTCCCCAACAACTCTAAGTGAATTTAATTATATAGAAGAATCAGGACCATCCAACGAACAAAATTTTAACTTAATTGGGTCAGATTTAGATGGATCAGATGTAAGTATAACACCTTCAACTAATTATGAAGTTTCATTATCTGCTATAAGTGGGTATCAATCTACTCCATTGGTTCTTTCATCTTACGATGGCAGTTCAACAACTATATATGTAAGACTTAAGTCAGGATTACTATCCGGATTCTATAATTCTGAAATTATTGAAATAACAGGTGGTGGAGCAGATGCAATATCAATAACTTGTAACGGATCAGTCGATGAACTTCCAGAACCAACATTAAATATTACAAGTGGAACATTTGAAACATTTAGCTATATTGAAGGTTTTGGTCCATCAGATGAACAAATTTTGGTTTTCTACGGTACTGATTTAGACGGTTCTGATTTAACAATTACTCCTTCTGCTAATCTAGAAATTTCTGAAACTACTGGAACCGGATTTATATCAAGTCCTATAGTATTATCATCATACGATGGTAGTTTTACCAATATTTATGTTAGACTTATTGCAGATCTAACATATGGAACTTATAATACTGAGAGTATTGTTATTAACGGAGCAGGAATATCTGAAACAGCAATTCCTTGTTCAGGGATTGTAGATGAAAATGTATTCGTAAATGAAATTTCAACATCTATAAACACTGAAATATATCCGAATCCTGTTTTAAATATTGCTCATCTAAAAATCGAAAACTGGAATACTAATATATTATATGTCGAGATTTACGACTTGCTTGGTAAACAAATTTATCAATCACAAATCAATCTTGTCAAAGGATATACTGAAGAAACCATAAACTTAAGTAAATATCATTCCGGCATTTACTTAATAAGACTATCTGATGGCCAAACTATTAAAAATCTACGCATTGAAAAGCAGTAATATATCAACACATATTTTCTAATCATACATAGTAAAGGCTGATTTAAAATCAGTCTTTACTTTTTATGTATTCTGAATCAATCTGTGTTAATCAGTGGCAAACAAACCGTGCGCAAGCACTGGTGACGACTGTGGCTCGTCATCAGTTCGGGCTGGCAATCTGTGTTAATCTGCGTCAATCTGTGGCTAAATAAATAATTAGTGCGCTGGCACTGATGAAGACTGTGGCTCGTCATCAGTTAGCGAAGGCAAAAAAACCTGTATAATATGAGTTAATCTAAGGCAGACACCTAATAAAAACAATTGTAAACAACAGTGTCACTCGGAGTACAATATACCTGATTCTCAACAACATTTGACACATCATCATGAATAGATATATAATTTATTGTCACATTATCTCCTCCTACTACCTTACAAAGAAATGTCGTATCAACATAAGCACCATTAAAGTATCTGTACTCTGAACTACAACAAACATCACATTCTTCATTTACATTTAAAATACGTAGCTTTAAAACATCATCAGGTAAATATGGGAAACTATTAAAAACTCTAATGCTAATATATGATTCCTTTGGGATATTGTTATTAACGACATATTCTTCACTTAAATTTTCAGGTTCAAATATTGTAGAAACCTCATGATACCCATCTTTTGAATAAGACAATCGCATTTTCACAAAATTTCTATTTTCAAATTCAAACAAGAATCTTCCTTCATTATCTGTAAAGGTTTCTAGAAAAGGTTCAAATGAAGTATTAAAATTTCCACCTGAAATCTCAATAATATCAAATTTCACTTTAGCATCTGATACCGGCTCCCCAGTTGACATATCTGTTAATTCTCCGCTCATATAGTTTAAGTCTTCATTACCACATGATGATAAAAATATTACAAGTACAAAAAAGAAGAATGTTCTATAAATTATATCTAAATTATTTTTCAATTCACTTTGTATTTTTCAATTATACAATAATTAATTACCTTTATCCAAAAATAACAAAAAAAACAATATCATGGGTATTTTAAGCAATCTGGAACCAAAAAATGTATGGCAATATTTTGAGCAAATCACTCAAGTACCTAGGCCATCAAAGAAAGAAGAGAAAATCATTGAATTTTTATTAAACTTTGCAAAAGAAAACAATCTGGAAGCAAAAAGAGACGAAATAGGTAATGTTTTAATAAAAAAACCTGCCTCTCCTGGTAGGGAAAATGTAAAATCTGTTTTACTTCAAAGTCATATGGATATGGTTTGTGAAGCAAATAGAGATAAAACTATAGATTTTGACAATGACCCAATAACTCCGGTTATTGACGGTGAGTGGGTAAAAGCTGACGGAACGACATTAGGAGCTGATGATGGGATTGGAATGGCTGCTGAAATGGCAATTTTAACAGACAATACATTAAAGCATGGTCCTATTGAGTGTCTATTTACTGTTGACGAGGAAACAGGACTTACAGGTGCATTTGAAATTCAGCCGGGTTTCTTTGAATCAAAAATATTATTAAACCTTGATTCAGAAGATGAAGGTGAGATTTTCATAGGTTGTGCTGGAGGTGTTGATGCTGTCGCAACTTTTGAATTTAAGTCTGAACCTACACCGGTAAATCATAAAGCTTATAAAATCGTGGTAAACGGTTTAAAAGGAGGACATAGCGGTGACGAAATTCATAAAGGATATGGAAATTCAAATAAAATGGCTAACAGATTTTTATCATTATTCACAGAAAAGTATGATATCAGATTATCAAACTTTGATGGAGGGAATAAGAGAAATGCCATTCCTCGTGAAGCGGAAATGATTTTCACCATTGATTCAGCAAAAGTTAATGAGATGAACGCAGATTTTGAAAATCTAAAAAACAATATCATTAAGGAAATAAAAATCACAGAGCCTATTATTAATATAGGTATAGAATCTGTCTCAAATCCTGAGACTGTTATTGATAAACAAACTCAAAAAAACTTAACTTTAGCATTATATGCTTGTCCTCATGGTGTCCATGCCTGGAGTCCGGCAATTGAAGGTTTTGTGGAAACATCAACAAACCTTGCTTCAGTTAAGTTTAATGATAATAAAATTACCGTTGTAACAAGTCAACGAAGTTCTGTAGAGTCTGGTAAAACAGACATAAACAAAATGGTAAGTGCTGTATTCGAACTTGCCGGAGCAGAAGTAGAGTCTGGAGACGGATATCCTGGTTGGGCTCCGAATCCTGATTCTGAAATCTTAAGAATTTCTGAAAAGTCTTACGAACAATTATTTGGTAAAAAACCTGTAGTTCGTGCAATTCATGCCGGACTGGAATGTGGTTTATTCCTTGAAAAATATCCTGACCTTGATATGATTTCATTTGGACCTACATTACGGGGAGTTCACTCACCAGATGAAAAGATTGAAATTAAAACAGTAAAAATGTGGTACGACCACTTATTGGATGTTTTGGAAAAGATCCCTACAAATTAACAAATTTTAAAGGGCTGTGGTTGCAGCCCTTTATTTTACATTCTAATTGATTCTGTAATACAATACTTAAAATAAATCCTGTTGAATATCAACTTTTAACCAAAAAAAATGTCAGGTTTGTCGATTGAAAGTCTATATCTTTACATTCCTAAAACAAAAAATCAGAATTATGAAAAGAACTTTACTATCAATTTTCGTTACTGCTATTTTAATTGCAATTATCGCTCCTGTTCTAAAAGCACAAAACACTGACAAACCAAAAGCATTTGGAATTAATTTTCATGGTTATGTAAAAAATGATTTTTTCTATGATTCACGACAGACGGTTGATGCGCGCGAAGGTCACCTATTATTATGGCCTTCTGCTCCATTATTGGATGTAAACGGTGATGACATTAATGCTCACAGCAGCTTTAACTTTCTTGCTATTCAAACAAGATTAAAAGGTGTAATAACAGGCCCTGATGCTCTTGGAGCAAAAACATCAGGTGTTATCGAAGGTGAATTTTTCGGACATACAAATGCTGATATTAATGGTTTCAGACTTCGTCATGCAATTATCAAATTTGATTGGAAGAAATCTCACTTAATGACTGGTCAGTTTTGGCATCCAATGTTTATTATTGAATGTTTCCCGGGAACAGTTTCATTTAATACAGGAATGGGATATGCACCATTTTCTCGTAATCCTCAAATAAAATATTCATACACTACAGGTGGATTAAAGTTGTCTGCTACTGCTTATGGTGAGCGTGATTTTTCATCAAGAGATACGCTTGGTGATGTAAGCTCTGATTATATCAGAAATTCAGGAATCCCGGGTGTAAATTTCCATTTGAATTATGAAACTAAAAACAAAGATGCAGGAACAGCACTAAATACAGGATTTGCTGTAAATTATCATACAATGTTACCATCCTTAACTACCCCTTTAGGATATATAACAAATCAAACTGTAACATCTTTGTCTGGTTTAGCATATATAAATATGAAACTAAGTGCCATTCAAATAAAACTAGCCGGAACTTATGTTGAAAATCCAACAGGAATGATGATGCCGGGAGGTTATGCAATTTCCGAAATACTTAATGCTACAAAATTAGAGTATAAATATACACCAACACGTGGTGCAGCAGGATGGATAGATATTTCATCAACCGGAACTAAATGGCAATTTGGTGTTTTTGCTGGATATAATCAAAACTTAGGAACTGCTGTTGACATAATTGGTAATGCAGGAGGTTTAGGAACAAACATTGAACATTTATACAGAGTTTCTCCGCGTGTAAACTTTAGAACTGGTAAAATACAAATTGGTGCAGAAATTGAATATACTGTTGCTGCTTATGGTGATGGAACATACAACTCTAAAGGCATTCCACTAAACCCAAAAGAAGTTGCCAATATCAGGTTTATAACAGGAATTTATTATCATTTTTAAGATATTAAGCGATTTTGTCGCATGAAAACATAAAAAGCCCTAAATTTCGGGGCTTTTTTGCTTAACGAAAACTCTTTGGCGTGTAAATTTGATGTTTGGGCGCGAATCTATCGCGTTCAGATTTCAAATTTCATGACAAAAATAAGCTTCACACAAAACGCACTTATAACAATAAAAAATTAATATAGTTTGTGCCTTCATTTATTCCAATATGATTGATAAATTGGTCATAATATTATATTTATCACTAAAGACTCCGTAGGAGTCAAATATTTGTAAGCCCGACTAAACGCAGTGCATGTCGGGCTTGTCAAACAAATCTAAGTAATTTTTGGCGTGTAAATTT
Source organism: uncultured Bacteroidales bacterium (assembly GCA_964448235.1). Taxonomy (GTDB): domain Bacteria; phylum Bacteroidota; class Bacteroidia; order Bacteroidales; family ML635J-15; genus Bact-19. Next base: position 8,492 of record CAYUWD010000060.1, read on the forward strand.
GATGTTTGGGCGCGAATCTTTCGCGTTCAGATTTCAAATTTCATGACAAAAGAATAACAATAGAAATACCTTAGACCTGCACAATCATTGTACGACACATTCGTACAATGAGCTTACGCACAATTGTTTATCTAATTATTAAGTTATAGAAACTTTATCATGTAATTCGGGGCTTTTTTGCTTAACGAATACTCTTTGGCGTGTAAATTTGATGTTTGGGCGCGAATCTATCGCGTTCAATTCTTCAAATTTCATGACAAAAGAATAAAAATAGAGATACCTTAGCCCTGCACAATCATTGCTTGACACAATCGTACAATGAGCTAACGCAAAATAGTTTATACAGTATTTAAGTCATAGAAACTTTAGTCCAAATTTCTGGGCTTTCTTAGTTAAAAAAGGCTATTTGTTTTAGGATAAATACAATCAAAAGCTATCGCGCGACTCTGTCGCGTGATTCTTTTGAATATTATCATTATCTTCAACAAAAATTTACAAATACTGTTTCTCAATTATGACAGACAAAAAATTCGATCCAAAGAAAAATAGTAAGCTTAACAATCCTCAAAGGTTAAATCTTATTCCTATAGATATTATTGTAAATACCCTGGAATTATCTAATCCTAAAAATCTAGTAGATTATGGAGCCGGAACAGGATTTTTCACTGATTACCTAGCAGAAGAATATCCAAAGGCAAGAGTTTTTGCTCTTGATATAGAGGAACAAATGATAGAGGAGATAAATCAAACATATGACACTTCAAACATCTTCCCTATCCAGATTGAAGATAATCAGATGCCTTTTGCAGAGAATGATATTGATGCTGTTTGGTCAATTGCAGTTTACCATGAACTTAAAACCCCTGACAAATGGTTAAGAAATGTATATAGAACATTAAAACCTGGCGGAAAACTTCTAATTATTGATTGGTCTGTAAACCAGAAGCCTGATTCCAAGATGGGTCCTCCACTTGACCACAGAATTAGAGAAGAAAAAGTAATTAACGACCTACAGAATGCAGGATTTAAAAATTCTCAAATTATTTCAGGATTTAAAAATCATTTTGGGATAATAGCTATAAAATAATAAATCTAAGATACTTATTATATTTATCATATAATCAACCACCATGAAAAAGAAAATTATTGGGATTGTTTTTATCACATTTTTTACGCTAAATTCATTTGCGCAAGAGCCCTGGCTCCCAAGCTTAAGTTTTGGTTACAGCATGTCAGATGTTTTAAACTACAATAATGCTTTTAAAACCACATTCAGACCTACGTTTAATGCAGGAATTGACTTTCAAATGTTTAAAATAGCCCCTAGAACCTACCTGACAACTGATATTTATTATCAAAGATTAGGAACAAAAATCAATTCGGAAGGATATAATTTCAAGGTAAAAAATGATTATGTTCAGATGTGCTTAAAACCGAGAATTTACTTTATTGAAGAATCTTTTTGGGATGGACCTCCAGGATATTATTTTGATTTGGGGCTTTATGCTTCATACATATTAAAATCAAGACAAGATGGAACTGCTTTAGGTATGGAATATGACAATATCAACACAATAGACTTTTATGAAACATTGGACTACGGTATTTCTGCTTCAATTGGTGTAGCGATTCTTCAATCATTATTTTTTGAACTAAACTATAATTACGGGCTTTCTGAAATAAATTCAGGTGGCGGGAATAATCACTTTTTCAGCCTAAACCTTATGCTAAGTTCAATGTTTTTTGAAGTACTATTTACTAAACCTAATTACAATGAGGGATTTGAGTAAAATATATTTACTACAATGCTCTATATTTTTACAAATTTACCTTTATAAACTTTGCCACTAATATTGATTTTATAAATATAAACCCCTTGCTTTAAAAAGGAAACATCTATTTCTTCAGATGAATTAACATCTATATTAATAAGTTCCTTACCATACTGATCATAAACTTCTAAAACATATGAATCTGATTCAAATTCTATAAAAATTGTGTTTGATGCAGGATTTGGATAAACTAATTTACTAACCTGAATATCAAAATCAACATTATTTTCGAATTCGCCATTAGAATAATAGTATTCTGTTCGCTTGTAAATATTTTCCTGATCAAGTTTTTCGTATGACAATATCTTATAATAATAATTGCTAAAACCCGGATGTCGAGGAATCACGATTTCTGACATAGTATAACTCTCATCAAATACCCAATCATTTGTTATAAATTCAACCCATTGCAAATTAGTAGTATCCCATTCATAACTATACTCTGAAATCTTATTATTACCATCATTATATGTATATGAAGTTCTTGTTGATGGTAAAAACTGTCCATTCAAATATTGTCCGTAAGATAAATAATCTATTATACGTCCTAAATCATCATATTTTAATTGTACACGATTTAAATCATCCCAATTCGACGTTTCAACATTCCACTCAAAACCAAACGAAATAGTATCATAATCTTCATCATCGTACTCATAAATGTACTTGGCTTCATTTATCCAGATGTCGTCAGATGTAACATAATACCATACCGAGTCAATTGCATTTGTACTATTATAAAAATACTCTGTTTTATTTAGTGCGTTCCATTGCTCATCATAATACTCTGAATAAATTTCCTGAATTGGCAACAAATTCGTGTTATATGTATAATCTGTTTTCTGATCCGGCATCAAGATTTCAGACTCAAAATTATATGTTGATATTAAAGAACTTTGTAATAAGTCATTTTCAAAAACAGCATTAAACTCAAATTTCATTTCCCATAATCCATTCTCCATATCATAATCAGATGTTGAATAATACTCAGGTTCATTTAAATCAGTATATGAATAAATTTCAAGTTTTGTACTATCATAATTTTCAGTTTCAACATTATAATCTAGCCTTAATACTTTAATTTTATTACCATTTTCATCATAATCATAAAATTCCTCATAGCTATATAACATATCTAAAACCAAATATTGTAATTGCATAGATTCCATTTGATTCATTGAATTATATGCATAAACAGTACTTAGCTCATCTATCCAAACTTGTTCTTCACTATCCCATCTGCCACGATATCCACTAATAATATTTCCATTCTCATCACACATCCATATATATTTCTGCCTTGGTACATATTCTTGTAATATATTATTCCATTCACTTTCTATCTCTTCATAACTACCATTAAAGTCAGGGTAATTATACTCAAGTTTTGTTCTATTTGACCAATCAGAATAATTTCCCGATAAATTACTGAAATCTATCAACCTCGGTGTTACGACCAAACTCATCATATTGATAATAAGTTTTGTAGCGAATTTCTTCATCAACAATTTCCTCACTTGCATAATACATATATGAGCTATCTAATACCTGACTTTGTGTCATATCCAAATCATTTCTGCTATTAGGATAGTAATAAGCGGATATGAAATCTACATTTTGACAAAAAACTGTATACGGGATACATATTAGAATAAATAAAATTATTGAATTCTTCATAATTAAGCCTTTTTTATCAAATATACATTTTTTATTTGAATAAACAATAATTTATACTTCTTAATAGTCAAATTTACACAAATAATACTACATCAAACACCTAATTCTAGCTTTCTATTGATTTGAATATTATAAATCATTAGAACAAAAACAATCTAGTTCAATAATTACTATATTTTAACAAACAAATAACATTTTTTTAATTGCCGTATCAATAATTAATGTACTTTTGCAGCCTTTTTTGGATTAGATTAAATTATTAGAAGTATAAAATGGCAATTAGCAAATTAAGAAACATTGGTATCGCAGCGCATATTGACGCCGGCAAAACAACATTAACTGAAAGAGTATTATTTTTCACAGGAACTAATAGAAAAGTTGGTGAAACTCATGACGGACAAGCAACAATGGACTTCATGAAGCAAGAACAGGAACGTGGAATTACTATTGCTTCAGCAGCAATTACTTGTAAATGGGATAATCATCAAATTAACCTTATCGACACCCCCGGACACGTGGACTTTACTATTGAAGTAGAACGTTCATTAAGAGTAATAGACGGAATGGTAGCTGTTTTTTGTGCTGTTGGTGGTGTAGAACCACAAAGCGAAACAGTGTGGAATCAAGCTGACAGATACAGAGTTCCCCGTATTGCCTTTGTTAATAAAATGGATCGCACAGGTGCTGATTTTGATGAAGTTGTAAATCAACTAAACAAATATCTTGATGCTAATCCTGTTCCATTACAAATTCCAATGGGAGCAGAAGGTAATTTTTCAGGTGTAATAGATATTATTAATAGACAAGCAGTTACATTTGAAAATGACAAAAGAAACTTAAAAGAAATTCCTGCTGAATATTTGGCAAAAAGCGAAGAAGCAAGAAATTTCCTAGTTGAAAAAGTTGCTGATTTTGATGATGAAATAATGGAAATGTTCTTTAATGAAGAAGATATTCCTGCAGAAAAACTAATGGAAGCAGTTAGAAATGCCACATTAAAACTTTTAATAACACCTGTATTAACAGGAGCTGCATATAAAAACATTGGCGTGCAACTATTACTAGATGCAGTAGTTAATTACTTACCTTCACCAATAGATGTAGGAACTGTTGTTGGACATGATATTGATGATGAAGATAAAACAATTAAAAGAAATCCTTCTCCAAATGAACCATTTGCAGCTTTGGCATTTAAACTAATTAATGATCCTTACGTTGGACAACAAACATTTATTAGAATAGTCTCAGGCAAATTAGAAAGTGGTATGCAAATTTACAATTCATCAAAAGGGAAAACCGAAAGAATTGGACGAATTTTTAGAATTAAAGCTAAAGAAAGAGAAGAAATTAAAGAAGCCGGACCCGGAGAAATTGTTGCTCTTGTTGGAATGAAAACTACTAAAACCGGAGATACCCTTTGTGATATTAAAAATCAATTATTGCTCGAGTCTATTCATATTCCTGTATCTGTTATTGAATTAAAAATTCAACCTGCAAAACAAAAAGACAAAGACAAACTTGGTCAGGCACTTGCAAAATTAGTAAATGAAGATCCCTCTTTTAATGCTAAATATGATGAAGAAACTGAAGAAACAATTATTTCAGGAATGGGTGAACTTCACCTCGAAATAATTATCGATAGACTTAAAGAGGAATTTAAATTAGAAGTAGAAGTTGGAGAACCCTCTGTTGCTTATCGAGAAACAATTTCAGAAATTACAGAAGTCAATTACAAACATGCAAAACAATCAGGCGGTAAAGGTCAATTTGCTCATACTGTTTTTAGAATGGAACCCAATACTGGCAATGGCTATGAGTTTATCGACATGATTAAGGGAGGTAAAATTCCAGGAGAATTTATTCCGTCTGTTGACAAAGGAATAAAAAAAATCATGCAAAAAGGAGTTCTCGCAGGTTTCCCAATTGTTGATGTGAAAATTGTTTTATTCGAAGGAGGATACCATCCTGTCGATTCTTCTGACATGGCATTTCAAATTTGTGCAGAAGCAGGATTTAAACAGGGATTTTTGAAAGCAAAGCCTCAACTTCTCGAACCAATAATGAAGATAGAAGTAAACACACCTGATGAATATATAGGTGATGTTGTAGGTAACTTAAATCGTCGCAGAGGAAAAATTGAATCTATGCGCAGATACAGAAAAGGTTCTCAAAAAATTACTGGTTTTGTTCCATTAATGGAAATGTTTGGATATTCAACACAACTTAGAAACATTACTTCGGGAAGAGCAAATTACTCAATGGAATTCTATCAGTATAATGCATTACCTTTATCAGTACAAGAGGATGTTTTGAAAAAAATTCAAGAGAAAAAAGATAATAAATAAGAAATTAGTATAAACGTGCAGAAAGTTCCACTCTCAAATAAATAGGATTTTTTCTATCTTTGCACAAAATTGATTTTTAAAATCTAATCTATTTGTAATCAAAACAATTGTTATAACATTATGCTACAAATTTGGAAAACACATCAGCTTGAAATCATTAAGGTTAAAGGGGATAAATTTATTGTTAATGCTGAAGAACATGGCGAAATTGAAGTATTAAACAATGACCTTGTTTTCCAATTTAAGCCGGGAGATAAAACTGATATTTTCCTTCATACTGATACCGAAAATAATATTGTAGGCACACATGGTAAACCTATTGCTGAACCTGGAGAATTTGCATATCTAAAACTTGTTTCAAACTCATCTATAGGCTCATTTTTAGACTGGGGTTTGGAAAAAGATCTATTTTGCCCATTTAGAGAGCAAAAACAAGAAATGAAAGTAAATCACTATTATCTAGTTTACATTTATATTGATCATGAAACTAACAGAGCTGTTGCTAGTACAAAATACGAAAGATTTCTTTCATCCGAAGAGCATGATTTAATAGAAGGACAAAAAGTAAATGCAATGATTCTTAACAAATCACAACTTGGATATAATGCTGTTGTTAATAATAAATATCAAGGATTGTTTTATAAAAACGAAGTTTTCTCAGAATTAAAACCCGGAAAAAAGATTACTGCTATTATCAAAAATGTGAGAGAAGACTTTAAATTAGACCTTCGTTTATTCAAAAATGATGGTTCAGACATTGAAAAATTTGAAGAAATGATAATCTCTTACCTTCAAAATCATGATAATAAAATGCATATTAATGACGACAGCGAACCAGAATTAATATATCATACTTTTGGAATTTCTAAAAAGAACTTTAAAAAAGCGCTTGGTGGACTTTACAAAAAAGGGTTAGTTGACCTAAGCACAAACGCAGTAAAACTCATTAAAAACCCACAATAATTTTATACATATTACATTTTTTACATATTTTTTACAATTCGATGAAATAATTTATTAAATTGCGAACGATTTTGTTTTATATTTATCTTTAAATCTAAAATAAATCATATTATTATTATTAAAATTATATTTTATGAATGTATTTGTTGCAAACCTACACCCTTCAACTAGAGGAGAAGATTTAAAAGTTTTATTTGCTGATTATGGAGATATCATTTCAGCTAAAGTTATTATGGATAAAATTACTGGAAAGTCAAAACGTTACGGCTTTGTAGAATTAGAATCTGATGAAATGGGAGAAAAAGCCATTACAGAATTAAATGAATCTGAATTTCAGGGAAATACTATCGCGGTTAAACATGCAATTAAACGTGACTAAAAGGACTAAGCACCTACTTATATAAATTTACAATACATGTAAGAGAATAGAGTTTTCAAAGTATAAGAGCGGATAAAACATTACAATCTCTTCTATTTATCACATATAATTGTAAAAAATATTTTATAAATATACTATAGTTTTTCAATTATATCCGAATAATTGTATTTAACTTTATTGGAGTATGAATTAAAATTATCAGAAGACTTATACAAATTTTCTTTCCCCTCTATCACTTTATAAGCCTCTTCGTTATAAAAGTAAACTCTTATTTCTGGCTCATTAAGAGCTTTTGGATAATATGCAAAAACCAATTTACCTTTGTCGATATAATATTCACGATTAGATCCGATTTTGGCAATAACTTTAACTAAATCATCATTTTTATAATAATAGATGCAATTTTCAACTTTTTTTTCAACTAAATCGTTCATTGAGTTTATCTCCTTGTAAACAGATCTAATATATTCTGTTTGATCTTCGTATATTGGCATTCCAAATAACATTTTACAATATGACAAATTTTCTTTTGCTCTATCTTTAATATTATCTGGATTAAATATATTTTCAATATCAATAAAGTAATTCTCTGCCAATAAAGTATCTTCAGATTTTTCAACAATTTGAAAATTATACTTATTAAACTTTATTACTATCCCTCCACAAAATTCACTTTGATATATATAATATTCTAACTCCTGTAATTCGTTATAAATATAATACTCTATATAATGCATTGCAGCTAAATAGACATCATCTGATATAATATTTAATGTATATCCATCCGCTGTATTATATTGATAATAAAATGTTTTTATTGACGTATTCATTCCCAAAGCAGGCCATGACCGCTCAGATGCATTTGTAATTATCTTATCTTGATAGAAATAATTCTCCGTACAATCTTCATCAAAATATTTAAATACGTAATCAAGATTTATTTGAGCATTTACATAAATTCCTGTAAAAATGAAATTTATTATTAAAATTAAAGTAATTTTCATTTTTCTACTATTTATTACATTACTTATAACAGACATTCTTTACAAAACTTATTTCTCAAGATTCCATTTAAAAGCAACAGGTTCAACATTATAACCTTTTTCTCTGAGTAACTCAATAACACCATTTTCCCCAACAAGATGAGCTGCACCTACAGCACAAAACAACGTTTCTTTTTTAGAAATTTTAATAAAATTCTTTACCATTCCTTTATTTCTGTCAATAAGGAAAGCTTTATTAAACTCAGCAGGTAAAGCAGTATCATTACTTAATTCAAAAATTGTTTCCATATCAAAACTAAGATATGCATCTAACAAATCATCAAACTGCGTATCACTATTAATACTAGTAGTATCTGTAAGTCCTTCATAAAGCATATCCACTTGATCTTCTATACTAATAGCATCAATTGCATTAATTTGATCACTAAACTTCTCAACTCCATAACATGATTTCTCCGTCTCTCTAGCCATATTAAGAAAATATAAGTCAAGTGCAAGTTCCATATCTTGTTCCATTCCCATTTGCATTAATTGAGAACTTAGAAAAAATGGCTTCATTTTGTTATACATAAACATTCCTGTACCTGTCTTTTCTTTTACTATACTATCCAATATCGAATATTCTTCATTAGAAAGAAACTCATCTATTGTATGACCTTTCATAAACATCGCTTCTTTAATCTCATCAGGGTCAATTTCATCCATAAGTATTTCCATTGCAAATGCATCACAATTATTAAGTGCATTTGTAACAGTTTCATCAAACGAAAAAACTTTCTTATCCTGTATATGAATTGTACCATAGACATATGATGGAGACTTGATTTTTTTCCCTGAAACTTTCCATAAAAGCGATTGAGCACATACTGATATCCCTAAAGACATCAAAATAATAAAAATAAAAATTACTTTGCTTTTCATATTAACAGACTTTTGGTTTTAAAAATTTATAAGTTAACTAAAATGTTGATATATAATATTCATCAATTTTAAATAATTATCGGAATCATAACGATTCCTAGCTTTGTGTTTAACTCAAATAAGATATCAATTATCTTATATTGGTAAATTTCACATTTATAATATTTTTAAAATTACAAGAATAATACAAAATATTTTTAAATCAAATTAAATGCCAATTTTATAATTTAGTTTATATTATACAATGTAAAATAAACTAAATCAAATTGTTATTATTAAACATTATTTTAAATTCAATAAATAAAGTTACAAATCATTTGAATATTAATCAAAATAGTGTACTTTAGCGCATTGAAAAATCATTAATTAAAACTATTAAATATGAAATCAAAGACAATTAAAGACTCTGCTGCAATGAGATGGTTTGTGCTAATCTTAGTTAGTGGATTAATGTTAGCAACCTACTGGTTCCAGGATTTCTTTGGAAGCTTAAAAGGAATGATGGAAACCGAAATGGGCTTTACTAGCGAAGAGTTTGGTAGATTAATTGGATTAACCACTATTGCCAACATGTTTGGTATGATTATTATCGGCGGTATTATTCTTGATAAATGGGGAGTTAGAACTGCAGGTTTGTTATTTGGTGGATTAGCAGTATTAGGTGGTGCAATAACTGCATTTGCTGCAACAGGTGTATTTGGTGCTGACAAAAGCACTCAACTTACATTTATGATTATTGGTCGTATATTATTTGGCTCAGGACTCGAAGTAGTATGTGTAGTTGCAACAACAACTATGGTCAAATGGTTTAAAGGCTATCAGCTCGCATTAGCAATGGCCATAAATATGGGATTTGGTCGTTTAGGATCAGCTATGGGGATAGCATTATCTCCTGATATTTCTGGAACTGTTCCTCCAGCTGTCGTATTTGCCTCAACCCTATTAGGTGTAACTTTCTTAATGTTTGTTATATACATTTTCTTTGATATTAAATTGGATCGCCAATTAGCTGAACAAAAGAAAATTGAAAATGATGGCACAATTGAAGAAAAGAAAACAGAAGATGATGATTTTAAAGTTTCAGATTTAATTAAACTTATCAAAAATCCATCTTTCTTATATATTACTTTACTCTGTGTTTCTTTTTATGCTGCAGTATTCCCATTTATACAATATGCCCCTGATCTCTTAATTAATAAATTAAATTTTACTCGTACTCTACCCGAAAACGCTAATTTATTTAGTATAAATGGTAACACTTCTTACGGAACTGCAATAATTTATGTAGGACTTTTCGTTTACGCCCTTCTATTTTCAATGGTTCCATCCAAAATGAAATCTATTAGTGGTAAAGTAATATCATTGGTTATAATTGTTGGCTCTTTTGCAGGTCTTATATATCTGTTAAGAGACACATTTGGAGTATGGTTAAATAATGGATCTAAAACTGCAAGCCTTATACCTTTAGGAACAATTATTTTTACACCAATATTTGGCAACTATGTAGATCGTAAAGGAAAAGCTGCATCACTTATGATTTTGGGATCATTATTACTAATATTTGCCCACTTATCTTTATCTGTATTTAATAATGTCGTCTTAGCATATATGGGATTATTTGCATTAGGTATCGCATTCTCACTAGTCCCAGCAGCTATGTGGCCTTCTGTTTCTAAAATTATCCCTCAAAAAAGACTTGGTACTGCATACTCAACTATGTTTACAATTCAAAACTGGGGATTAGGACTTTTCTTTTGGGGTATAGGTGCTCTTCTTGATTTTGTCAATAGGAATGACATTGATGCAATTAGAGAAGGTACAAAAAATTATGACTATACCATTCCTATTTTAATTCTAGTTCTTTGTGGTGTAATTTCAATTTTCTTATCATTTAAATTAAAACAAGCAGATCGTAGACAAAATTTCGGGCTTGAATTACCTTCTGTAAAAAACGAAGAATAATTTTTATTTCATAATTATATTTATAAGGCTAACACTATTTTACTTATGTTAGCTTTTTTTTTAAATAAAATATATCTTTTTTTATGACATATTCAACAAACTTGTTATTTTTGTAAATAATAATATGTAAAAGTTTAACAATTTAATATTCTTATTATGAAGAAGTTTTTCACAATCAATTTATTAATTGCACTATTTTTGAATGTAGGGATTAGTTTATTTGCTGCTCCACCTCCATCTTCAACAGTAACTTTCACAGTTGAAGATTCTGAAGGCACCCCAATAGAGGATGCTATTATTACATTTGATGGAATAGAATATGCCCCTGGAGTGTATGTATTTGCAGATGTTGTTAACTTGGAATATGATTACACAGTTTCAAAACACGCATATGTTGACTATACTAGTTCAATAGATGTTATCGAAAGTGTAACAATCGAGATTGTTTTGACAAATACTATTGAATTGTCTTTCGATGGTACTACCATGGATTTTACATGGAATGAGCAAATCGGAACGTTAGATCCAACAATTTTAATAAATGGAGCTCCTTATAATACAGATGGAGCATTTGTAATGTTAAAATGCTATAACGAAGCTGACGAACTTGAAATTTTTGATGATGTATTTGAAGAATTCACAATCGGAGCTCTTGAGTATCACTCTGGAACATCAAATAGAATTTATGCAGACTTTACAGGTGCACAATCAAATGGAATTTGGGGAACTCGAGTTATTGATGATAATGCTGCTAATGGAGGTTCTTTAAGAGGAACTGCTCTTAACGGTGCTATTTTCTATGGAGTTATGGTTGATGAGTCTGCAGGAACTGTTGGTATTGTAGCTCCTACTGCAACAGGAACTGACTCAAAAGATATTTCATACACTCAAAAAGCTGGCGTTTCTGGAGATTTTCGGATCGAAATGGGAGCTTATCTACCTTGGAGACCGGGTGTTGCAACTTCAACTGACTTTTACAGCCTTGCTGAACTAGAAGCACTTGAACCAACTGCTACTTATACACAGAACTTCACACTCGAAGACCTTGAACAAAATACTATTGATGATGCTATTGCTAATACAACTGTCTCAACTGACGAAAGTTACTTAGAAATTGGAGTAGATGAAGATGCTGTTTATACTTCAACTATCAGTTTTGCAACTTTCTTACCAGAATTACCTGCCGGAATGCTATTTGATGCTGCTATTGAATTTAACAATCCATTTCCCGCTGGAACTGTTATTGACATTACTAATAATACCCAAGGAAGTAATGGCAATATTACTCTTGATGGAACTGAAGAAAGAGTTCTTTTTTCAGATGTCATGTCAATGGCTCAACAAAACATCAACCCAAAATCAGGTACAACAGAAATTTTTGAAATTGAATTTTCAAACCTTCCAGAAGGTGTTGATGTATATACTGGCTCTATTTCTTTCGCAATGTCAACAGACTTTATTGGTTCAGACATTTATGTATTAGGCGTAAACAATTTTGATATTGATGTAGTTTTACCAATTGTTATCAACACACAACCTGAATCAGAAACTATATGCGAATATGAAAATACTATTCTAAATATTGATG